>JAFACP010000053.1 GCA_023425455.1 Pseudomonadota bacterium
CCAGATACCTGCGTCAGCTCACGCAGAAGCCGATTAAATGGGCGCTGCCGGGGCCAATGACGATGATCGACACGCTCTACGACAACCACTACAAAAGCCGCGAAAAGCTGGCCTGGGAATTTGCCAAAATCCTCAATCAGGAAGCGAAAGAGCTGGAGGCGGCCGGCGTCGACATTATCCAGTTTGATGAACCTGCCTTTAACGTCTTCTTTGACGAGGTCAATGACTGGGGGATCGCCGCGTTAGAAAGAGCCATTGAAGGGCTTAAATGCGAAACCGCGGTGCATATCTGCTATGGCTACGGCATCAAGGCCAACACCGACTGGAAAAAAACGCTGGGGTCAGAGTGGCGGCAATATGAAGAGGCCTTCCCGAAACTGCAAACGTCCGGTCTCGATATCATTTCGCTGGAGTGTCATAACTCGCGCGTGCCGATGGATCTGCTGGAGCTGATCCGTGGCAAAAAAGTGATGGTTGGCGCAATTGACGTTGCCAGCAATACCATCGAAACCCCGGAAGAGGTTGCCCGCACGCTGCGCAATGCGCTGCAGTTTGTTGCTGCCGATAAACTCTATCCGTCGACCAACTGCGGCATGGCCCCGCTCTCCCGCCAGGTCGCCAACGGAAAGCTGCACGCCTTAAGCGCTGGCGCCGGGATTGTTCGCCAGGAGCTGCTGCTGAAATAAGCTGTTCTCGTAAGCCCTCTCCCCTGCGGAGAGGGTTAACGCGCCGGGTTGTCTATACTCAAGCCATACCTGGCCACGGAGCACGCTATGCCTCTACCCGACTTTCACGCCTCAGAGCCTTTTACCCTCGGTATTGAACTGGAGCTGCAGGTGGTTAACCCGCCGGGGTTCGATCTGAGTCAGGAGTCGTCTGCCCTGATCGCGGCGCTAAAAAACGAGATTTTTGCCGGGGAGGTCAAACACGACATCACCGAAAGCATGCTCGAAATCGCCACCGGCGTATGCCAGAACCTCGATCAGGCCGCCGTCCAGCTCTCCGCGATGCAGCAGAGCATTCTGCAGGCGGCAGGAAAGCTGGGTCTGCAGATCTGCGGCGGCGGGACGCACCCTTTTCAGAAATGGCAGCGCCAGGAGGTCTGCGATAACGCGCGTTACGCGCTGACGCTGGAGCGCTTTGGCTATCTGATCCTGCAGGCGACGGTGTTTGGCCAGCATGTCCATGTGGGCTGCCGCAGCGGGGATGACGCCATTTATCTGCTGCATGGTCTGTCGCGCTTTGTGCCGCACTTTATCGCCCTTGCGGCAGCGTCGCCCTATATGCAGGGCACGGACACCCGGTTTGCCTCATCGCGCCTGACTCTTTTTTCCGCGTTCCCGGATAATGGCCCAATGCCGTGGGTCACCAGCTGGCGGGAGTTTGAAGGTCTGTTCCGCCGCCTGAGCGCCACCAGCATGATCGACAGCATCAAAGATCTTCACTGGGACATTCGCCCCAGTCCCCATTTTGGCACCGTGGAGGTGCGGGTGATGGACACCCCGCTGACCCTTGCCCAGGCCATTAATATCGCCGGGCTCATTCAGGCGACCTCGCACTGGCTGTTAACCTCCCGCCCCTATAAGCACACGGAGTCTGATTATCTGCTGTACCGGTTTAACCGTTTTCAGGCCTGTCGCTACGGGCTGGAGGGGATGCTGACGGACGTACACAGCGGGCAGCATAAAAGCGTGGCGGAGGATATCGCCTGGCTGCTGGAGCAGGTCGCGCCGTCGGCCGAAAAGCTCGGCGCGACAAGCGCGATCGATGAAATTGCCCTGCAGTTAAGGCAGGGCAACAGCGAAGCCCGGCGAATGCGGGCGTTCGTCAACGACGGCGGGTCGCTGACGTCGCTGGTGCAACAACATTGCGAGCTCTGGATGGCGAGTCCGTAAGCCGGGGAGCTTGCGCTCAGCGGCGTGGGTGCGCTGTTCAACGGTGGCGACCCGAACCGGGATCACGCCGGCAAGTGCAGCGCGCAGGAGAGTCTGTTTCATGGAGGAACCTCTGCGAAGGTCCTCTCCGCTTTCGGCGGAGAGGATGAAAAGATCAGGCCGTTTTACGGAATCTGCGGGTCAGGCGTTTCTCGATTTCGACGACGAAGAACATCGCGCCCGCCATCACCAGGGTGACAAACCAGTAGCGCAGCGGCAGCGCCTCGGTACCAAACAGCATCTGCATAAACGGCAGGTAGATAATCGCCAGCTGCAGCAGAAGCAGTACCCCGGTCACCAGCCAGATCCCTTTGTTTGCCAGCAGGCCGCGGTTCAGGGAGAACCCTTCGGTGTTGCGGCAGTTGATCATGTAGACCCACTGGGCGCAGACCAGCATCTGCAGCAGGACGGTTCGCGTGAACTCCGCACTGTGGCCACGCGGTGCCAGCCAGGCTTCCAGCGCGAAGGCGGCGATGGCGATCATGGTGCCGACAAAGGCGGCGCGCCAGACGGCATAGGCGTCCATCACGTGCTGCCCGGTCTGGCGCGGCGGGCGCTTCATGATCTTGCGCTCGGCGGCTTCAAAGGCCAGCCCGAAGGAGAGCGTAGCGGAGGTCGCCATGTTCATCCACAAAATCAGCACCGGCGTCAGCGGAATGATGTTCCCCGCCAGCAGCGCAATCACAATCAGCAGCCCCTGCGCCAGGTTGGTCGGCATGATAAACAGAATGGTCTTCTTCAGGTTGTCGTAAACCCGACGCCCCTCTTTTACCGCGCTGGCGATGGTGGCGAAGTTATCGTCGGTCAGCACCATGTCTGCCGCCTCTTTGGTCACTTCAGTGCCTTTGATGCCCATCGCGATCCCGACATCGGCCTGGCGCAGGGCCGGCGCATCGTTGACGCCGTCGCCGGTCATGCCCACAATTTCGCCTTTGTCCTGCAGCGCCTTCACCAGACGCAGCTTATGCTCCGGGCTGGTACGGGCAAAAATGTCGTACTCCCGCGCCGCATTCGCCAGCTCTGCGTCGTCCATTTTTTCGAGCTGGTAACCGGTCACCGCCCGGGCGCTGTTGGTGATCCCCAGCATCTGGCCGATACTCATCGCCGTTTGCGGGTGATCGCCGGTGATCATCTTCACGCGGATCCCGGCCTGCTGGCAGGCGTGGATGGCATCAATCGCCTCCGGACGCGGTGGATCCATCATCCCGGCAATACCGAGGAACACCAGACCATGGCGCAGGCTTTCGTGGCTCAGCGTCTCCTCACCGTTTGCCGGCCTGAACGCCGCCGCAACCATCCGCAGCCCCTGACGGGCATAGCGCTCCATTTCAGCTTCCCAGTATGCCGCGTTAAACGCTTCCGCGCCGTTACGGGTCTGCTGCCGGGTACAGAGGGCAAAAATCACGTCCGGCGCGCCGGTGATCAGGATCTGCTCCTCAGCGCCCATCTGGTAGTGGGTGCTCATATATTTGTACTGCGAATCGAACGGGATTTTGTTAATCAGCGTGGTCATCACCGGCGCCAGCCCGGCTTTTGCCGCCAGCACCTTCAGCGCCCCTTCGGTCGGACCGCCGGTGATTGCCCACAGTCCGCGTTCGTCCTGAATCAGCTGGCTGTCGTTGCACAGATCGATTGTGCGCAGATACTGCTCCAGCACCGTGCCAGGCTGGATCTGAACCGGCTCGTCGCTGCCGTCCAGGTAGATGTTGCCTTCCGGCTCATAGCTGTTGCCGTCGACGCGGTAGCAGGCATCGGCGGTGATAATGGCTTTCACCGTCATCTCGTTCATGGTCAGGGTGCCGGTTTTATCCGAGCAGACCACAGTCATTGCGCCCAGGGTTTCGACGGTCGGCAGCTTGCGGATAATCGCCCGTTTACGCGCCATCGCCTGCACGCCGAGAGAGAGAATGATGGAGATAATGGCCGGCAGGCCTTCCGGCACCGACGCCACCGCGAGGCTAATCAGGGAGAGCAGCAGCTCTCCCATCGGGATGTCGCGCAGCACCAGGCTAAAGACAAACAGCCCCGCCATCATCGCCAGAATAATGACGAAAATCGCTTTCCCCAGCTTGTCCATCTGCACCAGCAGCGGCGTACGGTGTTTTTCAATCCCGGCCATCATCTGATTAATGTGGCCCAGCTCGGTATCCTGGCCGGTGGCAATCACCACGCCGACACCGCCGCCTGCGCTGACGGTCGTCCCCGAGAATACCAGGTTGGTGCGATCGCCGAGCGCTAATTCGCCGGTGAGCGGATCGGTGTGTTTATCTACCACGGTTGATTCACCGGTGAGAATGGCCTCTTCGACCCGCAGATTATGCGCTTCGATTAAACGCATATCCGCCGGAATACGGTCACCGGCGCGAATGACAATAATATCGCCGGGTACGATGTCGGTGGTCGGAATCGTTTCATGACTGCCATTACGAATAACGCGCGCATCGCTGGAAAGCATATTGCGGATACTTTTCAGGGATTTTTCGGCGTTACTTTCCTGCACGTGTCCAATTAACGCATTAACAACCGCCACCCCCAGAATAACCAGCGTATCAACCCAGTGGCCCATCACAGCGGTTAATACTGCAGCGGCCAGCAGCACGTAAATCAGCACATCGTTGAAATGCGCCAGAAAACGCAGCCACGCCGGTTTGCCCTTTTTCTCTGGCAGGGCGTTTGGCCCGTACTGGTTGAGACGCGCCTGCGCCCCGGCGCGGTCAAGCCCGTTCGGCTGGCTCTGTTTGTAAGCAAGCACTTGCTCTACGCTCTGCTGATAGGCCTGCCCCTGCACGCTTCCGCCAGCGGGTGGGATATTTTGGCTATTGATCATTTTGGTCATCGTATTTTCCTTCGTTATCCGGTGGACCGATGCCTGAATTCCTTTCGGGCTTTAATAAAAAAATATTTAAGGCTTGCGGGGTTAATTGATCTCCCGCAATATAATCCCGGCGGGGTTAATCAAAACTCACACGCATTAATTTCAATAGCATGATTTTTACAAAATATTTCTAAACCAAAACTAAACAAGGAGACAGCATGTTTGGTATTTATCGCGGGCGCCGCCTGGCGTTATACATTATCGCAGCCATTGTTATTGCAACGTTAATTGGTTATAGCACTTATACGTTTGTAAAATTATTTTCCTGAGCGCGACATTTATTTACACAACAGGAAATTTATTTAATCGCTTCGGCAATTATATTCTTTTTCTGTTATGTATTTGCCCGGCAGGATGCCGCCGTCAGACAAAAACCGCCGCCGCGTTTATATTGCTTTACATGACAAGATGCCCGACAATTACTTTTTTAACTGACGATTAACATTAATATGAAACACCCGTTAGAATCGCTGCTGAGCGCAGGCGGCATTTTGCTGCTGGCCCTGCTGTCCTGCCTGCTGCTGCCCGCCCCGTCGCTGGGTCTGGTGCTGGCACAGAAGCTGGTTGCGACCTTCCATCTGGTCGATCTTAACCAGCTGTACACCATTTTGTTCTGCCTGTGGTTTCTGCTGCTCGGCAGCGTCGAATTTTTCATTCTGCGCCTTGTCTGGCGCCGCTGGTTTTCACTGGCGTCGTAAGCCGGTGAAATCCCGCATTCCGTGGATCAGCGCCTCACACCAGGCGGCGTAATCGTGGCCGCTGGACCACGGATGGAAGCTGACGCGATAGCCTTTGTCGCGTAGTACCTGTTCGAAGTTGCGGGTGGTGCGATAGATGCCACCGCCGGGACCTGCGGTTTCAAACTTCCCGGCCTGCAGCCAGAAGCGTACCGGATAGGTCGGCGACTGCTGATACTGACGCGTCAGCCAGCCTGCGGCCTCTCCTGCCGGCGCCCACCAGTACGAGCCGGACAGACTCAACACATTGCCAAACAGACGCGGGTAGCGCAGCGCAACCCACGATGACGCCAGTCCGCCATAGCTGGAGCCCGCCAGCACGGTTTTTTGCCGCTGCAGGGCCACCCCCTGCCCGCGTAGCCACGGCAGCAGTTCATGCGCCATAAAGTCCGCGAAATCGGGGTTTGGCGGCAGCTCTTTGCTGCGGCGAGGGTGATCGAGACTGTCGATAAAGACCACGTTGACGGGCGGAAGATGGTGACGGGCAATCAGGCCATCCAGCACGCTGGCGAAACGGTACTCATCCTGATAAATCTGCCCGTCAAACAGGATTAACGTCCAGCGCGCGGGCTGTGCACCACGCGGTTTATAGATCATCACCTCCCGGGCGTTGCTGAGGAAACGGCTGGAGATCATCTGACGGGAAAGCGTACCGTGCACCAGCGGCTGCGTGCTGGCCTGCCGCGAACAGTAGCGCAGCGAACTGAGATCGAGTAGTGAGTAGCGGTTCCAGCGATCGGTATGCTGTTCGCCAAAGGTACGGGCGTTGAGCGGGTCGGCCTGTGCGCTGACCAGAATGGCGCGCCGCTGCTCGCGCGGCGAACCGTCTACCCGTGGAACATCCGGCGCAAGTTTGTACTGCATGACCGTGTCCGCAGGGACAACGTAACTGCGAAACCAGACGTCGCTGTTGCCCAGCCGGAACAGCGGATCGTGATCGCCGGCGGGGGAGCCAAGAATAAATACGTTGTGACGTGCGCCGCGCCACAGGAAGGTGACGCGTTTGTGGCGGGCATCCACCGGCTCGACCATCGGCGTCCCCTGCTGCTGCCGGGCGCGCCAGAATGCCCCGGTCGTACCGCCGGCGGCAAGCGTTGCCGCCAGGGCCTTCAGGGCCGGACTTTCCGGCTCCAGCACCTGCACGCGCGGCAGCGCGCGGGTCTCTTTCATACGCCACTGAAAACGCCATGTGGTGCCCGCTTCGCCATGCAGCAGCAGCGAGGTATTTTGCTGCACCGGCAGCGCAAAAAGCAGCGTATGTTCACCGTCCACCGGCCCTTTTTCGATCAGGGTGCGAAGGCGACGGTTCTGCGCATCCAGCAGGCGGGCATCGGTGACGCCCTTCAGCGTCGCGGAGACATAGTTTTCATCCAGCAGCGGGAGCGCGAAGCAGACTTCGCCGCTGGCATCAAACTTGCCCTGCACCTCGCCCTGAAGCGACGCGTGCTCACACGTTGCCGCCAGCGCAGGCAGCGTCCCTATCCCTAACAGCAACCCACTCCATGCCCTTTTCATCGACGCTTACCCCTACCAATATTGGGCAACAACGCTAATGCAAATGGTAATAATTTGCAATATCATTTAAAACTTTACAGCGGTGTTCTTAAGGCAATTGAAACCAGGGATGTTAAATAAAGATGATTAAATACATAATCATCTGGAGTATCTGGCGACGACCGGTGACCTCAGCCATACCCTGCTCGGCGGGTTCGACTACAAAACCAGCAAAGATAAACAGCTGCTGGCACGCGGCAGCGGCTCACAGTACAACCTTGACTGGACGCACCCGGCGTATGGCCTGAAGGTGGATGAAAGCAGCTTCAGCATCGCCACCGACGAGCAGCAAAACCTCGACCAGATGGGCCTGTATCTGCAGGACCAGATAAGTTGGAATAACTGGGAGTGGCTGGTTTCCGGACGTTACGACTGGAGTGAAGTGCGCACCAGCGACTTCACGGATAACAGTTTTACGCAGCAGAACGACAACAAATTCACCTGGCGTAGCGGGCTACTGTATGCGTTCGATTTTGGCCTGTCGCCGTATATCAGCTACAGCACCTCGTTTGAGCCGAACCTGCAGACCAATCGCGCGCCGGGCGTCGCTCCGTTTAAACCCACCACCGGCGAGCAGACCGAGATTGGCCTGAAATATCAGCCGGTCGATACCACGCTGATGACCCTGGCGCTATTTGATTTGACGCAGAGTAACGTGGCGACCTACAACAGCGCCGAAGGCTGGTTCGAAAATGCAGGCAAAGTGCGTTCAAAAGGCGTTGAGGCAGAAATTCACGCCACGCTAATGGAGAACATCAACCTGATCGGCTCCTACACCTACACGGATGCAAAAACCGAAAGCACCACGGTGGCAGGAACCGAAGGTAAAACGCCTGCACGCATTCCGACGCATATGGCGTCCGCATTTGCCAGCTACACCGTTCCCGGCGGCGCGCTCAGGAGCCTGACCGCGGGTGTGGGTATGCGCTATATCGGCACCAGCTTCGGTGATGCGAAAAACACCTTCCGGGTGCCGTCGGTGGATCTGTATGACGCGATGGTGAGCTACGAACTGGGCGAACTGCACCCTGGCCTGCGAGGGGCCAGCCTGCAGTTCAACGTCAATAACCTGGCAGATACAAAGTATGTGGCGTCATGTGCCAGTGATACGGCGTGCTTCTACGGGATTGGCCGCACGTTAACGGCGACGGTGAATTATCGCTGGTAAGACATTGCCGGGTGGCGTTTCACCACCCGGCAAACAGCATCAGTGCGTCCGGATGTGATTTTCCTTGCGGTACGCACCTGGCGGCTGGTTGAAGGTGCGGGTAAAGATCCGCGTAAAGGTCTGCTGCGAGTCAAAGCCGTAGCGCAGGCAGATGTCATACACCCGCGCGTCCGACTCGCGTAAATCGCGCGCAGCCAGCAGCAGCTTGCGCTCGCGAATGTAACGCCCGAGACTTTCACCTTTGTACTGCATAAACAGCCGCTGCAGATGCCACTTCGAGTAGCCCGCATGACGGGCGATCTCTTCAATACGCAATGGCTGGTGCAGGTTGTCGTCGATCCACTCGACGATAGTGTCGATCACCTGAGCGGAAATAGTCATACAGATCTCCCCCTCTGCTCCCCGATTAATCATGGTTGCCACCACTGACGAAACTGCTGGGTGGCGTCATTGACGCGAACCGGTTCACCCAGCTCCGGTGTCAACAGGCGGTACGGTTTATCCTTGCTGGCCTTCGCCAGCTGGATCAGCGGATCGTTCCAGCTGTGTTTCGCCAGCACAAAGCGTCCGTTATGCCCTGGCACCACCGCCCGGGCGTTAAGGTCGACCGAGGCCTGCGCCGTTTCATCCGGCAGCATGTGAATGTACTTCCAGTCCTGGTCGTACTGACCGTTCTCCATGATGGCGAGATCCACGCCACCAAACTGCTCGCCAATGGCCTTAAAATGCGGGCCATACCCGGAATCGCCGCTGTAGTAAACCTTCTGCTCCGGGGTGACAAACATAAAACTGCCCCACAGCGTCTGATCACGCTTAATGCCCCGGCCGGAAAAGTGGCGCGCGGGCAGGACATGCACCGTCAACTGCTCACTGATGCGCACCGACTGGTCCCAGTCGCGTTCGTCGATAATGTCCGGGTTCATTCCCCAGTAGCGCAGGTGAGACCCTACGCCCAGCGGCGTGACCGCCCGCTTAATTTTCGGCATTAATGCCCTGATGGTGGCGTAATCCAGATGATCGTAGTGATCGTGAGAGATTATCAGCAGGTCGATGTCAGGCATGCTTTCCGCGCGCCACGGATAGTCGCCGGCAAAGGCTTTATTCAGAAACGAAAACGGCGCCGCGTAGTTCCCCAGCACCGGATCGATCAGGATGCGTTTACCGGCCAGCTGCATATACCAGGAGGAGTGACCGAGCCACACCAGCGTATCCTGCGCCAGCGGCAGGCTCGCCAGATCGGTGTTGATCAGCGGCAGCGGCTGAGCCGGACGGGCGTTTTCGGTTTTTTGAGTAAAGAATTGCCACAGCGCCACCAGCATATTTTTATCGCTGCTGAAACCCGGCGTGGGCAGCGCATTGTGGAAACGGCCATCACGATAACGGGGAGAGGCTTCTACTTCGCCGAGCTCCTCGCCCTGCGGCGGCTGGCCGAATCCGGGGTTCAGGACGAAGGGTAAACTTGCTGCAGACGCAATAATCATGACCAATACCACGCAGATGAATAGAGTTTTTTTCATTTCCTGAACCGAATACGCGCGCCATCCGATGGTTTGCGCAGGGTGTACTTGATTATGAGTGAGTAAGCACTCATTATAGGTGTGATGATAAAGTCGTCAAGACGTTTTCGATCTTTGACATTCCGCGTTGCAGCGTGTCAAAGCACGTGTTTCAATCATGGTTTTTACCGTTGACAGGAGGAAATATTTAGTGGCACGTCCGAAGAGTGAAGATAAAAAGCTGGCGTTACTGGAGGCGGCAACCGCTGCGTTTGCACAGTCAGGCATTGCGGCTTCCACGGCGTTAATCGCCCGTAACGCAGGCGTCGCCGAAGGCACGCTGTTTCGCTATTTTGCTACCAAAGACGATCTGCTGAATACCCTCTACCTGCACCTGAAGCAGGATCTGTGCAAAACCATGCTGGCGAACCTCGATCGCAGCATCACCCTACCGAAAGAGCATACCCGCAATATCTGGAACAGCTACGTCGACTGGGGCATCCGCAATCCTGTCGCCCACGGTGCAATCCGCCAGCTCGGCGTTAGCGAGAAAATCACCCTGGAGACCGAACAGGCCGTTCACGATATGTTCCCCGAACTCAACGAGCTGTGCCGCCGCTCGGTGCGCCAGGTCTTTATGTCCGACGAATTTCGCACCTTCGGGGATGCCATTTTCCTGTCGCTGGCGGAAACCACGATGGAATTCGCCACCCGCGATCCGTCCCGCGCCGTCGATTTCAAAGCGCTTGGCTTTGAAGCCATGTGGCGGGCGCTCGCGATTGAGGATATTCATGGACAGTAAATCCCTGCAGGAATGTGCGAAGCGCGTGGCGCTGGCGCAGCCCTTCACTGAACACTGCTGGCCGTTTGGCCCGGCGTTCGAGGTGTTTAAAGTGGGCGGGAAAATTTTCATGATTATCGCGGTCGCGCACGGTCGACCGCACGTTAGCCTGAAGTCCAGCCCGGAAAAATCCCTTCTTAATCAGCAGATTTACCGCGGCATTGAGCCGGGTTATCACCTGAATAAAAAACACTGGATTTCGCTCTATGCCAGCGACGATATGACGCCGGAGCTGGTGAGCGACCTCATCAATGACTCGTGGGATCTGGTGGTGGATAAGCTGCCGAAAAAGGACCAGAAGCGGATCCGCCCGCGCTGATTGTTCGCCTGAGGCGAACAGTTTAACCGCCCGAATGGCACTTATCTTTTGCCGGTTGTCCCTGTACTCTGCTCATCTTTCCGCCCCCACGGGCGAATTTCATCATCAGGAGTTGTTATGGATATCATTTCTGTTGCCCTCAAACGCCACTCAACCAAGGCCTTTGACGCAAGCAAAAAACTGACCGCTGAAGAAGCCGATAAAATCAAAACGTTGCTGCAGTTCAGCCCGTCCAGCACCAACTCTCAGCCGTGGCACTTCATCGTCGCCAGCAGCGAAGAAGGTAAAGCGCGGGTCGCGAAATCGGCGTCCGGTACTTACGTGTTTAACGAGCGCAAGATGCTGGATGCCTCCCACGTGGTGGTGTTCTGCGCGAAAACGGAGATGGACGATGCCTGGCTGGATCGCGTGGTCGATCAGGAAGAGGCCGACGGCCGTTTTGCCACTGCGGAAGCAAAAGCCGCCAACAATAAAGGCCGCCGCTACTTTGCCGATATGCACCGCGTCGATCTGCAGGATGACGATCAGTGGATGGCAAAACAGGTTTACCTGAATGTCGGTAATTTCCTGCTGGGCGTGGCGGCACTGGGCCTGGATGCCGTACCTGTTGAAGGGTTCGACGCCGCTATCCTCGATCAGGAATTTGGCCTGAAAGAGCAAGGTTACACCAGCCTGGTGGTGGTGCCGGTTGGCCATCACAGCGTGGAAGATTTCAACGCCAGCCTGCCAAAATCCCGCCTGCCACTGAGCACTATCGTGACCGAGTGCTGATGGTAACAGGCGCGTCGGGCTTCGGCGCGCCTGTTTTCAACACGCCCTGCATGAGCCACCTTACACACTTTTGCCGCAGCCAACAGACCTGACCACCCTCCCCTGAAACTGGCTATTTCGCAGAACGTCCGGCATGCCAGATGCGCTCCGCATACCGCCCCACCAGCGCCAGCGACGCGGCCAGCAGCAGGAAGAACAGCACCTTGTTCATCCCGTCCCAGAAATATTCGAAATAACGGGTATAGAGATTGATAGCCAGGAATGTCAGCCCAAACCCCCGCAGCATCCCGTCGTCGGTTTTGAGGCTGATGACGATGCAAATGAGTGCCGCAGCGGCAAACAACAGCACCCACGGCAGAAGCGACAGCGGCGTTCTGCTATACCCGAAATCGGGATCGTTATTACCAAAAATCGACATGATCCACAGGGCGATAAACAGCCAGCTAAGCCCCATCGCTTTGCTGGTGGTATAGAGATGGCGCGCCTGCAGCATGGTGCGCAGAGCCAGGCACAGCGCCAGCAGCAGACCGCCGAAGAAGATAAAGCGCAGCGGGTAATTCATCCCCAGCCAGTAAGCGCCCCAGCCGGACATATAGCCCGTCTGCGCGCCAAGCCAGTTACCGAGTGACAGCAGAAAAAACAGCCACACCAGGCCCGAACGGCCAAAAAACCCCACCAGCCCGTAGAAAACGCAGCCGACCAGAAACAGCGGTGCGATATGGCCGCTGCCGGTATCCAGCTTTTCAGCAAGCTGCCAGAGCGCAATGGCGGTAAAGAATACGCCAGCGAACAGCAGCGCTTCGGTGCTGTAGTGCCACAGCGTTTGCCGTCGCTGGCGGCTGAGCCCCCACAGATAAAACAGCCCGGCGATCAGCGCAGGCAGCCCGATACGGGCGACTGAAGAGAAAGAGAAGAAGGCGATAATCCGCGCCATCAACTGGCTGTCGGCAAACAGGCTGCCGATGGCAATCACCACACAGGCCATCGCCGTCCAGAAGGCGTAGCGGCTGAGACGTTGCCAGTCCATGACGACGCGTTTTAGGGTGCCAGCCAGACGCAGGCGATCCTCAGCGCTGAGGGCGCCTTCCTGCTCCCATTCGCTGAGCGCCTGACGAAGCAGGCGTTCCTGTTTACGCGTGACGTTCATATTCACTCCGTGAAAAAGTCAGTGTGAGTTGAGTATAACAGCCTGCTGCGCCAGCCATTCCATCGCCTTCTCTCCGGCCTCGTCTACCGGTAAATAGACCAGCAGCCGCGAACCGTTACGCGGCGCGGAGTACCAGTACATCTGCTGAAGAGAAAAATCCCCCAGCTCGGGATGGGTGAACAACTTTAGCTGGTTTTCCACGCCGCGCACCTCATTACGCTGATGCCAGAGGGTTTTGAACTCTTCCGACACCGCAAAAAAGCGCGCCAGTTTTGCTTCCCACTGGGGATCGCCCCGGTGTTCTGCCATTGCGGCGCGAAAATAGGAGACAAAAATCGGCAGGACATCGTCGCGTCGACCAAGGCGGCTTCGCCACGCCGGGTGCGTGAGGAAGAGGTAAATACAGTTACGGTCTTCCGGCGCGATGGCATTGAAGTCAACCCCCATCAGATGACCAAAGCTGTCATTCCACGCCACGATATCAAAATTGGGCTTTTGAATGCTGGCAGGCTTGGGCATCAGGGTATCCAGCAGACGCCGCGTCCCTTCGCTGATCCCCTCACACTGGGTTGCCTGCGGCGCTTCCCCCGGTGGCAAACCTGCCAGCACGAAAAGGTGCCGGGTTTCGGTCGGGGTGCACTGCAGCGCTTTTGCCACCGCCGCCATAACCGCGCCGGAGGGGTTGACGTCTCTCCCCTGCTCCAGCCAGGTGTACCAGGTGACGCCGACATCCGCCAGCATCGCCACCTCTTCCCGACGCAAACCCGGCGTACGGCGGCGACCGCTGCGCGGCAAACCCAGCCGCTGCGGATCGAGGCTTTCGCGCCGGGCGCGTAAAAACGCCCCGAGCTGTTTTCGCGTGTCGTCCTGGAGCGAGGCCACGGGTTCAGACATCAGCGCCATAATTCCCCCTGCATGGTAGTGCCAGTACCAGTATAAGTAAGAACTGGTACCCGTTTATCAGATCAACGATGCTACGACCATCTGTTGAATGACGCAATGGAGTTACCATGAATACGTCTGTTGTTTCACCGGGTCGCGCAGGCCTGATAGTACTGTTAACCGGCCAGATGCTGCCGCTGATTGATACCTCAATCACCAACGTCGCGCTGGATGCCATTACCCACTCGCTGCAGGCCACCGCCACCGAACTGGAGCTGATTGTCGCCCTCTATGGCGTGGCGTTCGCCGTCTGTCTCGCGCCAGGCAGTAAGCTTGGGGATAACCTCGGCCGCCGTCGCCTGTTTATGTGGGGCGTGGCGAGCTTCGGCCTCGCTGCTGTGCGGTATGGCGGGTAATATTGAGCAGCTGCTCGCCGCGCGCGTGGTTCAGGGCGCAGGGGCGGCGCTGATCATGCCGCAGATCCTCGCCACGCTTCACGTCACGCTCAAAGGC
>JAFACP010000139.1 GCA_023425455.1 Pseudomonadota bacterium
CGGGAAGGCGAGATCGCCCCGTTTGCTGGTCGACAGCCCCAGCGCCACCAGCGACTCCACCATTTTCACCGCCGCGCTCACGCCGTCGATCACCGGCACACGCAGCTCACGGGTCAGCTCCTGCGCCAGCGTCGCCATGCCGCCGCAGCCCAGCACGATGGCCCCGCAGCCGTCCTCGTTTAGCGCCTGGATACAACGGGCGCGCACTTTTTCCTGCGCCAGCCCGCTGCCGTCCTCCAGCGCCAGCACCGGCAGATCAATCGCGTGCAGGGCCGCGCAGTGATCCTGGAAACCATACTGGTGCAGCAGGTGACGGGCGATGATCAGCGTGCGCGGCAGGGTGGTGACGACCGAGAAACGCGTCGCCACCAGCGTCGCCATATGCATGGCGGCCTCGGCGATCCCCACCACCGGCCCCTGCGCCAGCTCGCGGGCCGCCAGCAGCCCCGGATCGCCAAAGCAGGCGATCACGTGGCCATCCACCCCCTGTTGCCGGCCGAGGTTGATCTGCTCAAGCACTCCGACGGCGGCTATCGCCTCATCGAAATGGCCTTCAATCGAGGGAACGCCTTCGTCCGGACAGACGGCGAGGATCTCGGTGCCGGGCGCGGCAACCGCGCGCGCTGCCGCGCCGATGGTTTCGGTCATCCCGCGACTGGTATTGGGATTGATCACTTGTATACAGAGTGACGCCATTACGACTCCTTGTGGCCGGCAAACAGCCGGGCAAAATCGGGAAGGTACTCGCCCGCCCGTTCGAAACAGAGGCTGGCGACGATATGTTCAAAATGGTGCGTTAACGCCTCCTTCAGCGGGGCAAGCGCCTGCTGTCGCAGCAGGTCGACAATCCGATCATGGTCGTCGCAGCGACAGCCCTGTCGCCACGGCGCCCCCCAGGTGGCGATGACCAGCGACGAGCGCTGGCTGAGGCTGGTCACCATTTCGGTGAGCACCTGGTTGCCGGAGATGGCCTGCAGCTGAATATGAAAATCGGCGGAGTGGCGGATCGCCGCCGGGCCGTCATACGCCTCGTGCGCCTGCTGCTCCTGGCGAATGATGGCATCCAGCGCTGCGAGGTGCGGCGGCTGACAATGGGCCAGCACGTCCGGCAGATTCGCCACCTCCAGCAGCGCACGGGTGCGGAAGATATGCTGCGCCTCTTCAACCGTCGGGCTGGCAACCTGTGCACCACGCCTGGGCAGCAGGGTGACCATTTGCACAGCGGCGAGTCGTTGCAGCACCTTACGGATCCCCGTCCGGCTGACGCCAAACACCCCGGCCAGCGCCTCCTCCGGTAATTTGCTTCCGGGCAACAGCTGATGTTCGACAATCGCGGTCATCAGCGCCTGGTAGATGGACTCATCTTTGTCGTGCAGGTCTGGCGCGGCTTGCAGACGTTTTACGTTATTCATTCACCACTCCACTTTTTACTTTTCGCCAGCAGATCGTATACATAAAAATAAAGTATTGCATACAAGATTTATTATTTTGGCCTGGATCCTGCAACACCTTTCACACTCCCACTTAACGGGTTTTCATTCACAGGAGCAGGTTTCATGCCAAATACACAACAGGCGCATCAGGTTAAGGCCGCTGATTCCGGTGCGGTTTACAGCCCACGGCTTTGCAATGAGGATCTGGCACCGACGCGTGACCAGAACTGGAGCTGGTACAACATCTTTTCTTTCTGGATGTCCGACGTCCACAGCATGGGGGGCTACGTTGTCGCAGCAAGCTTCTTCACGCTCGGGCTGGCAAGCTGGCAGGTATTGCTGTGCCTGCTGGTGGGGATTTGCATCGTGCAGCTGTGCGCCAACCTGGTGGCAAAACCCAGCCAGATGGCGGGCGTGCCCTACGCGGTGATCAGCCGTCAGGCCTTTGGCGTTTTCGGCGCCAACATTCCGGCGGTGATCCGCGGCCTGATCGCCTTTGCCTGGTATGGTATTCAGACCTACCTGGCGGCGAATGCCCTGATGCTGGTGGCGCTTAAGTTCTGGCCGTCGCTGACGTCGCTCACCGAAGGGGCGTTCCTCGGGCTGTCGCACCTTGGCTGGATCTGCTTCTCTGTCATGTGGGTTCTGCAGGCGATGGTCTTCTGGCACGGTATGAACGCCATCAAGCGCTTTATTGATATCGCCGGTCCGGCGGTTTACGTGGTGATGCTGGCGCTGGCGGGGTGGATTGTATACAAGACCGGTTTTGACGGGATCTCCTTTACCCTTGCCAGCAAATCACTGAGCGCCGGAGAGCAGACCTGGCAGATGATCACCGCCACCGCGCTGGTGGTCTCCTACTTCTCCGGCCCGCTGCTTAACTTCGGCGACTTCTCTCGCTACGGGAAAAGCATGGGCGAGATCCGCCGCGGCAACCGCTGGGGACTGCCGTTTAATTTCCTGCTGTTCTCGATTGTCACGGTGGTGATTGTCTCCGGCACCCAGTCGCTGTTTGGCCGCATGATTACGGACCCGATTGAAACCGTGAGCCGCGTTGGCAACGATCTGGCCGTGGCGATTGGCCTGCTGACCATGATCACCGCCACCATCGGCATCAACATCGTGGCGAACTTTGTCTCGCCGGCCTTTGATTTCTCCAACTGTTCCCCACAGAAGATCAGCTTCCGTACCGGCGGGATGATCGCCGCCGTCGGCTCCATCCTGTTAACCCCGTGGAACCTCTTCAACTCGCCGGAGCTTATCCACTACACCCTTGACGTGCTGGGGGCGTTTATCGGCCCGCTGTTCGGCATTCTGATTGCGGATTTCTACCTGATTAAGCGTGGCAACGTTTCGGTAGACGATCTGTTCGATGACACGCCAAAGGGGAAATACTGGTATCGCAACGGTTTTAACCCGAAAGCCATTGGCGCCCTGCTCCCGTCTGTTGCCGTCGGGCTGGTGATAAGCTTTATTCCGGCGCTGCATGAGGTGGCGAACTTCAGCTGGTTTATCGGCGTCTTCCTCGGCGGCGTGACCTACCGCTGGCTGGCGCGCGAAGAGCGTGTGGCAGAAGGCGCATCAGGCTTCAGCCCCCGCGTGGCGGCGCAAAAAGAGTAATCCTTCCTGTTGGCCGCAGCCCCGCTGCGGCCCTCCTCTCCTCAAGCTGGCATCGTTTTTGCTGAGACTCATGACCGGCAACGCAAACCATAAGGCAGGAACCATGAGGGATTACCAGACAGCGATCCGCGGCGCATTTTTCGATATTGCCCAGGTCTGCGACAGCGCGGACGCGATTGCGCATCACGCGCGCTATCTTGCGGATGGGGTTCTGTTTATTGCCGATGGCAAGATCCTGGCCCATCTGCCCTGGCAGGAAGGCGAGTCGCTTATTGACCCGCAGAAAGGCTATACCGACCTGCGCGGTAAGCTGCTGCTTCC
Source organism: Pseudomonadota bacterium (assembly GCA_023425455.1). GTDB lineage: Bacteria > Pseudomonadota > Gammaproteobacteria > Enterobacterales > Enterobacteriaceae > Enterobacter. The sequence continues at coordinate 3,375 of JAFACP010000139.1, forward strand.
CGGCTTTGTCGACGCCCACGTCCATTACCCGCAAACGGAGATGATTGGCGCCTTTGGCGAACAGCTTCTGGAGTGGCTCACCACCTATACCTTCCCGGTAGAGAGTCAGTTTGCCGATGCGCAGTACGCCCGGGAGATCGCCACCTTTTTCGTTAACCAGCTGCTGAGCCACGGCACCACCACCGCACTGGTGTTTTGCACGCTGCATCCTGAGTCTGTCGACGCCCTGTTCAGCGAGGCGCTGCGCCTTAATATGCGGCTGATTGCCGGAAAGGTGATGATGGACCGACACACGCCGGATTACCTCACCGAAACGGCCGGGCAGAGCTATGCGCAGACGCGGGCGCTGATCCAGCGCTGGCACCGGCGCGGCCGGCTGGGCTATGCCATTACCCCGCGCTTTGCCCCGACCTCTTCCCCTGAGCTGCTGGCGGCGGTGCGCGAACTGCGCCGCGAGTTTCCGGATACCTGGCTGCAGACCCACCTGAGCGAAAACCCTGATGAAGTGGCCTGGGTGGGCGATCTCTGGCCAGAGCATGCGCGCTATCTGGATGTTTATCATCACTACGGGCTAACCGGCGAACGCAGCCTGTTTGCCCACGGTATTCACCTGCACGACGAAGAGTGGCAGTGTTTACACGATACCGGCTCGGCGGTAGCCTTCTGCCCGACCTCGAACCTGTTTCTCGGCAGCGGACTGTTTCGCCTGCCGGCCTGCTGGCAGCACCAGGTCAGAATGGGTATCGGCACCGACGTTGGCGCAGGAACCACCTTCAGTATGCTGCGCACGCTGGGTGAAGCGTATAAGGTCGGCCAGCTGCAGAGCTACCGCCTGCGCGCCAGCGAAGCGTTCTACCACGCCACCCTCGGCGGGGCGCATGCCCTGCGGCTCGACGCGCAGATTGGCAATTTCGGGCCAGGAAAAGAGGCGGACTTTGTGG
>JAFACP010000141.1 GCA_023425455.1 Pseudomonadota bacterium
CCCACGACGCCGTGCTGGATCTTTCTCCTGACCATTTCCATGTCGAGTTCCATGAAACGGGTCGTGCGGCCTGCTTCTGGATTGACGTTCACGACGATCGCAGCGCAGCGACACTTTCGGCTACGGGCCGAATGGAGCGCCTTGTCACCCGCGCGCTGATCCCGGTGGTTGATGCGCTGGAAGAGACGGGGGAGATAAACGGCAAACTTATCTGGAGCAATACCGGGTACTTAATTCACTGGTACCTGACGGAGATGAAACCGCTGCTCGGCGATGAGAAGGTTGAGGCGCTGCGCCAGTCGTGTTTCTTTGCCAGACAGCTTTCAGATGGCCGCGATAACCCGCTGTTTCGCACCGTCGTGCCTCGCGACGGGCTGCTGGTGCGTCGTACCTGCTGCCAGCGCTACCGGCTGCCTGATGTGCAGCAGTGCGGTGACTGCACGCTGAAGTAGTTTTTCTGGTTTGCCGGACATCTCAGACACCCGGCAAACCAGTGATTTTCACCCACGGCGACAGGCTATGCCGCCGGGCCGTTCACACTATGCAACCTGCTGGTTTGCCTCCTCTTCGGCGCGCTGCGCCTCTTCCTCCTCCTGCGCCAGCAGCTGCTTTTCGTAGACCTTGAAGAACGGGAAGTAGATGATTGCGGAGACCAGCGCCAGCAGGATCACCAGCACAGCGGCGCGGAAGTCCCAGCCCAGCGCCCAGGCGGCGCCGACAGGCGCAGGCGCTGTCCACGGCACCACGGAAATCACACGGCCAATCAGATCCAGTTTCATTGCCGCCCACGCCAGTACAGCGTTGACCATCGGGGCCAGCAGGAACGGAATAAAGAACACCGGGTTCATCACAATCGGCGTGCCGAAGATAACCGGCTCGTTGATGTTAAAAATGCTTGGCACCACGCTCAGGCGGCCGATCGAGCGCAGGTGTGCAGAACGGCTGCGCAGATAGCAGAACACCAGACCCATCGTCGCGCCGGAACCGCCGATAACAATAAAGAACGTCCAGAACGCCTCCATAAAGATGTGCGGCAGCGGCTGGCTGGCGGCGAGGGCCGTCTGGTTCATCCCCAGGTTCGTCAACCAGAACATTTGCAGCATCCCGGAGACAATGGCGGCCCCGTGGATCCCCGCAAACCACAGCAGGTGAGCGATCAAGACCGCCAGCAGGATGGCTGGCAGGGAATCTGCCGCAGACACCAGCGGCTTGAAGACAGACATGATGGCCTGCGGGATCAACATATCAAACTGGGACTGGATCAGCAGGCTCAGTGGATACAGCGTCAGCACCACCACCAGCACCGGGATCAGCAAGTCGAAAGAGTTTTTGATCATCGGTGGCACCTGGTCCGGCAGACGGATGCCAATATTGTGGGTTTTCAGAAAACGCATCATCTCGACGCAGAAAATCGCCACCAGGATCGCGGTGAAAATTCCCGTGCCGCCGAGGCTGTCAACCGGCAGTGCGCCTTTGGTTTTCGGCGCGGCAACCAGCAGAAATGCCATCAACGACAGCATCGCGCACATGAACGGATCCAGCTGATGTGACTTCACATAATGCTTGCCAAGATTGTAGGCGATAGCAGCACAGATATAGATGGACATAATGCCCATCGTCATATCAAACGGGGTCAGGATCTGGCCTTCAAATTGTTTGGCCATATCCAGCCAGGCGCGGGCAAAGCCCCACGTCGTATCGGGCGAAAAAGGAGGGTAAGCGAAGACCAGCAGGAACGAACCTACAATCATAAACGGCATCGCGGAAATAAAGCCGTCACGGATCGCCATGATATGACGCTGGGAAGAGACGCGCCCGGCAATCGGGCTTACGTAGTTCTCAACGAAGCGGAAAATCAGATTAAACGCAGCATGGTTGGCAGACATAGCGGCTCTCCTGTCAGACGTTCGTTTCCGGCGCCTTCACGCCGCACGTTGTTCCATAAATCAGCTTCACAACCTTGCCGGGTCTTATCCCAGCGGTACTGTTCAGACGGAATGGTTTCATAATGTGCTCTTATTATTGGATACAGGGGAAGTTACGTAATCAGTATTAATCTCTCCATCACGCACTGCAACCGGTTACTGTAACCGGTTTCTGTGAATGTGAAGGCGATCCAGAAATCGGGGCCACGGGGAATTTGTTACTGAAGAGATATTTGCAGAGCCTAATGTCTTATGCCAGATTACGCAGGATATTTGTCAGGAGGAAACAATGAGTTTGCAGTCTGTACAGCAGTTTTTTGCCGACAACGCGCCGGATATAGAAGTGATTGAGCTTAACCAAAGCACTGCTACCGTTGCACTGGCCGCCGCCGCTCACCAGGTTGAGCCTGGCCAAATCGCCAAGACCTTGTCACTGAAGGTGAAAAATGAGGTGATTCTCGTTGTCGCAAAAGGAGATGCCCGTCTCGATAACAAAAAGCTAAAAGAGACCTTTGGTGCCAAAGCTCGCATGCTCAGCTGCGACGAAGTAGTGAACATCACCGGCCATCCTGTTGGCGGAGTCTGCCCTTTTGGGCTGGAAACGCCCCTGTCGGTCTACTGCGATATTGCGTTAAAGCAGTACCCTGAAGTCTTACCGGCGGCGGGTGCCATCCACAGCGCCGTTCGTATCTCACCAGAAAGAATGGCGGAACTCACGTCCGCAAAGTGGGTTGATGTCTGCCTGTGAATGTTGCGCCAGCCACTCTGGCGCAAACACAGGCTCAAAAAGCGGGTATCGGCGACACCGGGCGACGCAGCATCCCTTTCTGCAGATGCACGAGAATATCCGCCGCATCCAGCAAACCCACGTCAGAGTTTACCCCCAGCTTCACCATCGCATTAAACTTGTGCGCGCGAATGGTTTTGATATTGCGCTCAAGGCGGGCGGCAATTTCCGGGATCGAGTATCCGTAAAACATATAATGTAAAATCTCGCGCTCGGTGGGGCTCAACATGCGGCTCTGACGCAGATACCCGTGGTTAAGCATGTTGTCATTGACCCGCCCTGTTTCGGCAAGCAGGATGACCATCCCTTCAGTCAAGCGCTTCAGCGACACCGATTTGCTAAGAATGCCATGCAGCCGGGAAGGCGACAGATAGCCCACCAGTTTCGCCTCCATCTCGTCTGCCGCCAGAACAATACGCTGTATCTCACTATGTGTAAAAGCCAGCTCCCGCAGGCTGGCTAAACAGTTTCGGCGTCTTTCGCGGGCGTCAGAAAGCGAATAGATCACGGAAAAAAAGGGGATCTCAGGCAGCGCGGCGCTGAAATCATCAAACTGGTTAAACAGATGCAGTCGATATTCACTGAGCGGCGACAGGGTGAAAAGATGCGTCAGCCCCGCGGCACTCATCGAACAGTTTTCAATGAGCGCGAGATGTCTTATTGCAGCGTTTTTTTCCATTTATCACATTCCCCATAGCCTGAGAGAGCCAGGCTTGCGCATTCCCTGCAGACGTACTCTCTGAAGTCTGCCATTCCTTCGCTCTACGGGCCGACAGAAGCGCACTTTCAGTGGGCTCCATTTATTCTCCCCACTCGTCAAGCCGTCGCGAAATTAACCCTGCCACTTATTCATTGATCTCTTTATCGATAAAACAGTGACACTGGAAGTAGAAATAGTTATAGCCAGTTGATACATAAAGAATAAAATACAGATCCTGCTCTGGTTTTTGATTACATAACCGCAGGGCATTGTCATACACCATTCACCACAGAACGATTTGGGTTGAACGGGGTAATAACATAACGGATATCAGGGTTATTATGACGCCGTATTTACTGAGCAATGTCAACACTGCCCCACAATGGCCGTTTAGCGTAATAACGCTTTAATGTCTCCAGAAGAATTCATATTCATGAGAAAAATGAAAAGCAGAAATAAAAATTAATCGTTCCCACAGTAAATTTAACGCTTATTAAAATAAATTAAGATATTACGCCGCGGCAGAAAAGATTAATTATGATAACTTCAGACTAAGTAAAAATATAAAATCAGAAAAATAAATATTTATTTTCCCTTCTGGCCGGATAAATATTCACATCATAGATAGATTCCACCGGCCTCTGGCGGCCTCACCCTGCCAGCACTGTTTGCAAAAATTTTGATCTGATCCAGAGCCAGAGGAGGCGCACTTTGTGTTAAAAGTAAGCATTCCAGGCCACCAGGCACGTTATCCATCTTCTCTTCAGGGCAATACATGCAGACAGATCAGTCAACGCAACGCGCCACTACGCGGCTATGTATTCAGTGCGGCCTTTTTTTGCTCCAGCACGGCGCAGAAAGCGCGCTTGTTGAGGAGCTCTCTACCCGACTGGGTATTGCGCTGGGGATGGACAGCGTTGAAAGCGCTATCTCCTCCAATGCCATTGTCCTGACCACCGTTAAAAACGGTCAGTGTCTGACCTCTACCCGAAAAAATCACGATCGCGGTATTAATATGCACGTTGTAACCGAAGTACAACATATTGTGATCCTCGCGGAACACAAGCTGCTTGGGCTACGGGAAATAGAGAAACGGTTTAATCAAATCAAACCACTGCGTTATCCGCGCTGGCTGGTTGTGCTGATGGTGGGGCTCTCATGCGCCTGTTTTTGTAAGCTCAATAAGGGCGG
>JAFACP010000165.1 GCA_023425455.1 Pseudomonadota bacterium
TGCCTGCGCTGGTCAGCAACTCCTTCTCCAAGATCTTCTCTCTGTACGGTGAGCGCGTAGGCGGTCTCTCCGTTGTCTGCGAAGATGCTGACGCGGCCGCTCGCGTGCTCGGTCAACTGAAGGCGACGGTACGCCGCATCTACTCAAGCCCGCCGAACTTTGGTGCGCAGGTGGTGGCGACGGTGCTGGGTGATGAGGCGCTGAAAGCCAGCTGGCTTGCGGAAGTCGAAGCGATGCGTAAACGTATCCTGTCGATGCGTCAGACGCTGGTTAACGCCCTGAAAGAGGCCGTGCCGGGGCACAATTTTGACTACCTGCTGAAACAGCGCGGTATGTTCAGCTATACCGGCCTCAGCGCGGCGCAGGTTGACCGTCTGCGTGATGAGTTTGGCGTGTATCTGATTTCCAGTGGTCGTATGTGCGTTGCCGGGCTGAACGCCGGTAATGTACAGCGCGTTGCCCAGGCGTTTGCCGCTGTAATGTAAGTACTCACTTACGTATCTCATCCCTTTTCCTCAGGAGGCGGGATGAGATACTTCCTGCGTCCCTCCGCGTCGGTTTGTGGCGCGATCCGTTACCTGTGATCGTCTTCTTTTTATTCAGCGCCATAAGCAAAAACTCCTTTCCTTCCTTTACCCCAGGGGGTATGGTCGGATAGCTTTTTGACCATTCACGCAAAATAAAACGATAACAAACTGAATATTCAGGGGAAAATATGCGCAAGATCACACTGGCGCTCAGCGCCGCCTGCTTATTGTTCTCGCTTAACAGTGCCGTCGTTGCTCGCGCTTCTGCACCGACGCCGCTTTACACCGGCACGACAGCGGCCATTCTTGCAGAGCAGGCACCCATTCACTGGGTCTCCGTGGCACAAATTGAAAATAGTCTGATGGGCCGCCCGCCGATGGCCGTGGGTTTTGACATTGATGACACGGTGCTGTTTTCCAGCCCGGGGTTCTGGCGCGGCAAAAAAACGTTCTCCCCGGATAGCGAAGCCTATCTGAAGAACCCCGAGTTCTGGGAAAAAATGAACAACGGCTGGGACGAGTTCAGTATTCCGAAAGAGGTTGCCCGCGCGCTGATCGCCATGCACGTGAAGCGCGGTGACAGCATCTACTTTGTGACAGGGCGCAGCCAGACAAAAACCGAGACCGTCTCAAAAACCCTGCAGGACGATTTCCTGATCCCGGCCAGCAGCATGAACCCGGTTATTTTCGCGGGTGACAAACCCGGACAGAACACCAAAACCCAGTGGCTGGATCAGAAAAATATCAAAGTCTTCTACGGTGATTCCGACAACGACATCACCGCCGCGCGCGACGTGGGCGCCCGCGGGATCAGAGTGTTGCGCGCCTCTAACTCAACCTATCGTCCGCTGCCGATGGCCGGTGCGTTTGGTGAAGAGGTCATCGTTAACTCTGAATATTAATCCCCGGCGGCGAGGTCGATTATTTTTTAATCAAATCTCGCCGCCGTGGGTTTTACCTTTCGCCGTCTTGCTGCACACTTAGAAAGATCATTCTTTCATCACGGAGCAGCACATGTGGTATCAACAGACCCTGACCTTAAGCGCCAAACCTCGCGGATTTCATCTGGTGACCAATGAGGTGCTCGGCCAGCTGCGCGACCTGTCGCGGGTCAGAACCGGATTACTGCATCTGCTGCTTCAGCACACCTCAGCCTCTCTCACGTTGAATGAAAATTGCGACCCCACCGTCCGTTCCGATATGGAGCAGCATTTTCTCAACGCCGTCCCGGACCACGCCCCCTATGAGCATGACTACGAGGGGGAAGATGACATGCCTTCGCATATTAAATCCTCTCTGCTGGGTGTCTCGCTGATGCTGCCGGTTAGCAACGGACGCTTACTGCTGGGAACGTGGCAAGGGATTTGGCTGGGAGAACACCGTATTCACGGCGGTTCACGCAACATCATCGCAACGCTACAAGGGGAATAACGATGACAATTTCGGAGCTACTTCAGTACTGCATGAGCAAGCCAGGCGCGGAACAGAGCGTTCACAGCGACTGGAAAGCCACCCAGATAAAAGTCGGTGATGTGCTGTTTGCGATGGTGAAGGAGGTCGGGGGGCGTCCGGCGGCGTCGCTGAAAACCAGCCCGGAGCTGGCTGAATTATTACGTCAGCAGCACCATGACGTCAGGCCGAGCAAACATCTCAATAAAGCGCACTGGAGCACGGTTTATCTCGACGGTTCACTGCCGGATTCGCAAATTTACTATCTGCTGGACGCCTCTTATCAGCAGGCGGTCGAGCTACTGCCGGAAGCAACCCGGCAGCAGCTCTCGGTGTGACGATTACAGCATCGGCTTAAGGAAGCGCGCGGTGTGCGAGGCTTCGCATTCGCTCACGGTCTCTGGCGTTCCCGAGACGAGGATTTCACCGCCGCCGCTGCCCCCTTCCGGGCCGAGATCGACAATCCAGTCTGCGGTTTTGATCACGTCGAGATTGTGTTCAATGACCACAATGGTGTTGCCCTGGTCTCTGAGCTGATGCAGTACCTCAAGCAGCTGCTGAATATCGGCAAAGTGCAGGCCGGTGGTAGGCTCGTCGAGAATATAGAGCGTCTGGCCGGTACCGCGTTTTGAGAGCTCACGCGCCAGCTTCACGCGCTGTGCTTCCCCTCCTGAGAGCGTAGTGGCGGACTGGCCTAAACGAATGTAGGTCAGGCCAACGTCCATCAGGGTTTGCAGCTTCCGCGCCAGTGCAGGCACGGCATCAAAGAACTCGCGCGCCTCTTCGATGGTCATATCCAGCACTTCATGGATAGTCTTGCCTTTGTATTTGATCTCCAGCGTCTCGCGGTTATAGCGCTTGCCTTTGCACTGATCGCACGGCACGTAGATGTCCGGCAGGAAGTGCATTTCCACCTTGATCACGCCGTCGCCCTGGCAGGCCTCGCAGCGCCCGCCGCGCACGTTAAAGCTGAAACGACCGGGCGTGTATCCGCGCGAGCGAGACTCCGGCACCCCAGCGAACAGTTCGCGAACCGGCGTAAACACGCCGGTATAGGTTGCCGGGTTAGAGCGCGGGGTACGGCCAATCGGGCTCTGGTCGATGTCGATGACTTTATCGAAATGCTCCAGCCCCTGGATATCGCGATACGGCGCCGGCTCTGCGAGCGTCGCGCCGTTGAGCTGGGTCTGCGCAATCGGGAACAGCGTATCGTTAATGAGCGTCGATTTACCGGAGCCGGAGACGCCGGTGATACAGGTAAACAGGCCGACCGGCAGCGTCAGGGTGACGTCCTTCAGGTTGTTACCCCGCGCGCCCGTCAGCTTCAGCACTTTTTCCGGGTTTGCCGCTACGCGCTGCTTCGGCACTTCAATCTTGCGTTTGCCGCTCATGTACTGGCCGGTCAGCGACGCCGGCACCGCCATGATCGCCTCCAGCGGACCTTCGGCAACGACCTGACCGCCGTGAACGCCCGCGCCAGGACCGATATCGATCACGTGGTCTGCCGCGCGGATAGCGTCTTCGTCATGCTCCACCACGATCACCGTATTGCCCAGATTTCGCAGGTGGATCAGCGTGCCGAGCAGACGCTCGTTATCGCGCTGATGCAGGCCGATAGACGGTTCATCCAGCACGTACATCACGCCCACCAGGCCAGCGCCAATCTGGCTTGCCAGACGGATACGCTGTGCTTCGCCGCCGGAGAGGGTTTCCGCCGAGCGGGAAAGCGTCAGATAGTTCAGGCCGACGTTGACGAGGAACTTCAGACGATCGCCAATCTCTTTCAGCACCTTTTCGGCGATTTTCGCCCGCTGGCCAGAGAGTTTCAGGTTGTTAAAGAAGTCCATCGCGTGACCGATGCTCATGTCTGAGATGGTCGGTAATGCGGTGTTCTCGACAAACACATGGCGCGCCTCACGACGCAGGCGAGTGCCTTCGCAGGTGACGCATGGCCGGTTGCTGATGAACTTTGCCAGCTCCTCACGCACCGCGCTGGACTCCGTCTCTTTGTAGCGGCGCTCCATATTATGCAGCACCCCTTCAAACGGATGGCGGCGCACGGAGGTATCGCCCCGGTCATTCATGTATTTGAATTCAATATTCTCTTTACCGGAACCATACAGAACCACTTTGTGTACCGTCGGGCTCAGGCTTCCCCACGGCGCTTCAACGTCAAACTGATAGTGTTCTGCCAGCGACTTGAGCATCTGGAAGTAGTAGAAGTTACGTCGATCCCAGCCGCGAATGGCACCGCCCGCCAGGGAAAGTTCCGGGTTCTGAATGACGCGATCCGGGTCGAAATATTGCTGTACGCCAAGGCCGTCACAGGTAGGACAGGCCCCTGCCGGGTTGTTGAACGAGAACAGGCGCGGTTCCAGCTCGCGCATGCTGTAGCCGCAGATCGGGCAGGCGAAGTTGGCGGAAAAGAGCAGCTCTTCCGCTTTCGGGTCATCCATATCGCAGACCACCGCCGTGCCGCCGGAGAGTTCCAGCGCCGTTTCAAACGACTCGGCCAGGCGGGTGGCGAGATCGTCACGAACCTTAAAGCGATCGATGCCCACTTCAATGGTGTGCTTCTTCTGCAGCTCCAGCTTTGGCGGGTCTGACAGATCGCACACTTCACCGTCGATACGGGCGCGGATGTAGCCCTGGCTTGCCAGGTTTTCCAGAGTTTTGCTGTGCTCGCCTTTGCGCTCTTTAATGATTGGCGCCAGCAGCATCAGGCGTTTACCCTCCGGCTGCGCCAGTACGTTATCGACCATCTGGCTGACGGTCTGCGCCGCCAGCGGGACGTCATGATCCGGGCAGCGCGGCTCGCCTACGCGGGCAAACAGCAGACGCAGGTAGTCATGGATCTCGGTGATAGTACCGACCGTCGAGCGCGGGTTATGGGAGGTTGACTTCTGCTCAATAGAGATAGCAGGCGACAGCCCTTCAATATGGTCTACATCCGGCTTTTCCATCAGCGACAGGAACTGCCGGGCATAGGCTGAGAGTGATTCAACGTAACGACGCTGCCCTTCGGCGTACAGGGTGTCGAAAGCCAGTGAGGATTTGCCAGACCCCGAAAGTCCTGTGACGACGATGAGCTTGTCGCGAGGGATTATGAGGTTGATATTCTTGAGATTATGGGTGCGGGCGCCCCGAACTTCGATCTTATCCATTCACCTTTCCCGGTTGGAACACGGTTTGCCTGGTTTGTTTGAAGGACAACCGGCGGTCAGAAACGGCTAATTATGACACAATTCGACCTGTTTGAATATACAGTATTGGAATGCATTTACGGAATCGCTGTGTAACAATGTCGGGCGGGTGTGAGATATCTGAACCTGCTACGCAACTATGCAAATTCGCGCGTGGAAATGGTACACTCGCGCGTTTACACTATTAAGAAACGTATTCAGGAGACACGAACATGGCCAGCAGAGGCGTAAACAAGGTGATTCTCGTCGGTAATCTGGGCCAGGACCCGGAAGTACGCTACATGCCGAGTGGTGGCGCAGTTGCCAACATTACGCTGGCTACTTCCGAATCCTGGCGTGATAAAGCGACCGGCGAAATGAAAGAGCAGACCGAATGGCACCGTGTTGTGCTGTTTGGCAAACTGGCGGAAGTGGCCGGTGAATATCTGCGTAAAGGCTCTCAGGTGTATATCGAAGGTCAGTTGCGTACCCGTAAATGGACCGATCAGTCCGGCGCTGAAAAATACACCACTGAAGTGGTGGTCAACGTGGGCGGCACCATGCAGATGCTGGGTGGCCGTCAGGGCGGTGGCGCACCGGCAGGTGGCGGTCAGCAGCAGGGCGGTTGGGGCCAGCCTCAGCAGCCACAGGGCGGCAATCAGTTCAGCGGCGGCGCGCAGTCTCGTCCACAGCAACAGCAGCAGTCAGCGCCGGCGCCGTCTAACGAACCGCCAATGGATTTTGATGACGATATCCCGTTCTGAAGATGACCTTAGAGTTATCTGTAAGGAATGAAAACATAGACCCCTGTTAATTCAGGGGTTTTTTGTATATTGCGGATTCACGCCGGCTTTATCTTTTCTGTGCTGATGACTCTGGGTCTCTCTCGTCCCGGTAGTGAGCATCCATTTCATCCAGCGCCGCCTGATTGTTCAGTCCCCACTGGTACATCTGCTCAATCGGCTCTGCAAACGTTCTGCCAGGCGGCGTGGTGGCCTGTCACGGATCAATGGCGGAGATGTGGAGAACGCCTTCGCACGCATGCTAAAGGGCGATGTGAAATACCGCTTTGTGATCGACATGCAGGCTACGCGCTGGTAAGTCAGGTCGTTTTCCGATTGCATAAAAGCGCCTGCGGGGGCTTTTATGCACCCCTGGTGTCGATACCCGACTGCTCACCGGTGATAGCGTTGTAAATAACCGGCGAAATCACGGAAGCTGAGCGGCTTCGAAAAAAAATAGCCCTGCAGGGGCGCTGTTTATGGTGCTGTGGATCATGGGGTCGGTGACCGAAGAGGAGCGAAAGGAGATCGTCACCCAGCTGAACGATGAAGCGATTTTCGACGGTCAGTCGCTGTCGCCCATTACCCAGCCGCACGGGGTGGGCGGCAAAATTGCGGTGACCGAAAAACGCGATCGCAGCGAGCATAAAAAGCCGCAGGATAAACGGGACGCAACCCCGTTGCCGACGCTGAAGGCCAAAGGTGAAAGCCTGGACGACGTGAACGCCCGTTCCCAGCGCGAGATTGAAGATCTGGCGCGGATCATTATGAAAATTACCTCAGCCTATGATGCACAGTCGAACCTGAAAATTGAGATTGTGCCGCAAGGGGTGCGCATTCTGATCACCGACGATCGCAAGCGTGAAATGTTCCAGCGCAGCAGCGCGATCCTGACGCCGTTCTTTAAGCGCCTGCTCAGCGAGTTCGCCCCGGCGCTGAATAAGATCGATAACAAGCTCATCATCACCGGTCATACGGACGCCACCCGTTTTCGCGATCAGGATCTTTACAACAACTGGAACCTGTCGGGCGAGCGGGCGATGCAGGCACGCAGGGTGCTGACCGGTGCCGGGCTTGATCAAAGCAAAGTGCTGCAGGTCAGCGGCATGGCAGATCAGATGCTGATCGACCCGGACAACCCGCTGAGCTCGTCGAACCGGCGCATTGAAATCATGGTGCTCACCCACTCGGCCAGTGAGTCGTTAT
>JAFACP010000455.1 GCA_023425455.1 Pseudomonadota bacterium
GGAATTCGTCCACCAGAATATTGCTAAAGCGCTCACGGTAATGCTGCAGGATATGCGGCTTGTTCAGCCACAGTTCGTGCGCGCGCAGCAGCAGCTCGGCGAAATCGACCAGACCGGCGCGATCGCACGATTCCTGGTAGGCCTGATACACCTTCTGCCAGGTCTGCTCAACCGGGTTGCCAAAGCTCTGAATATGGTGCGGACGCAGACCTTCGTCTTTCTGGCTGTTGATGTACCACATCGCCTGGCGAGGGGGCCACTGCTTCTCGTCAAGATTCATCGCCTTGATCAGGCGCTTCAGCAGGCGCAGCTGGTCTTCGCTGTCGAGGATCTGGAAATCCTGCGGCAGGTTCGCATCCATGTGATGCGCGCGCAGCAGGCGATGCGCCAGACCGTGGAACGTTCCGACCCACATTCCCCCCTGGCTGGTGCCCATCAGCTGCGCGATACGGTGCCGCATCTCCGCCGCCGCTTTGTTGGTGAACGTCACCGCCATGATCGAATAGGGCGAGCAGTTTTCTACGCTCTGCAGCCAGGCGATACGGTGAACCAGTACCCGCGTCTTACCACTGCCCGCACCAGCCAGCACCAGCAGGTTTGTCCGCGATGCGGCAACCGCGTCGCGCTGTTTGTCATTAAGGCTGTCGAGAAGGTAAGAAACGTCCATTGGCACCGCCAGAAGTCATCTGCCCGGCGATGGCCGGGCATACTGTTAATTTATACAATACTGCTGGTGATTATATCAGCGTGGTAAGGGATGCCAACCGCGAAATTTCCACGTGCGGCAGCAGGCGGCTGTCGGGGGTCTGCATCAGGTCAGCGTTTTCCGGTTTGATCCAGCAGGCCTGCATCCCGCAGCGGATCGCGCCAGCCACATCTGTCGTCAGATCGTCGCCGACGTGCAGGATCTTACCGATCGGCAGGGCAAGTTTTTCTGCCGCCAGGTGATACATATCGTTGAACGGCTTGGCACGGCCGTCGGGGCCTGCGCGCAGCACAAAGGCAAAATAGTCGCCCAGGCCGAACAGCTCCGGCTGCGCATTGCCGTTGGTTATCGCCACCAGCGGCCATTTCTCAGCCAGGGCAGCCAGCGTGTCGTGAGTCTCCTGCGGCACGTCGATACGGCTGCGCCATCTGGCGAAGTTTTCCATTGATGCCTCGGCGCCAATGGCCGCGTCACGCGCGCTCATGCCGACGTTCAGCATCGCCTGCTCAACCGCTCGCCGACGCCATTCGGTGACATCATGGTAAATCTCCGGCTCGGTTTCGCGCAGAGACTGACGCAGCCTCTGGAAATCCGTGTTCTGCATCGCTTTCAAGGCCGGATGATAGTTTTGCACAAACGCCAGCGATTCCTCTTCGGTACGTAAAATCACCGGGCGGTTGTCATAAAGGGTGTCATCAAGATCAAACGTCAGGGCTGATATGTGACCCAGTGGGCGGTAAAAACGCATTATTTCCCCCGTTTGGCGCGCGGATGCGCCGCGTCATACACCGAGGCAAGGTGCTGGAAGTCTAAGTGGGTGTAGATTTGAGTGGTCGATAAATTCGCATGGCCAAGAAGCTCCTGCACGCCGCGCAGATCGCCGCTCGACTCAAGCATATGGGTGGCAAACGAGTGGCGCAGCTTATGCGGATGAACGTGGCTGTTCAGCCCCTGCTTAATGCCCCACTCCGCAAAACGCTTCTGGACGTTCCGCGCCGAGATACGCCTGCCCAGTTTGGACAGGAACAGCGCCTCTTCTTCTGCGCCAAACAGCCCGCGCAGATCGAGCCAGTGCTCAATCCACGAGACGGCGTTGCGGCCGATCGGCAACCGGCGCTCTTTGCTGCCTTTGCCCATCACCCACACCTCTCCACTCTCGAGATCCAGGTGTTTTAAATCAAGGTTCACCAGTTCGGCAAGACGCAGCCCGGCGCCGTACATGACCTCAAGCATGGCACGATCGCGCACCGCCAGCGGATCGTTAAGATCGATATCCAGCAGGCGATTCACGTCATCGACGTCGATATTTTTGGGCAAATGACGCGGTGCTTTTGGCGCGGCGATACCTTTCGCCGGATTGGCTTTTAATCTGCCCTGGCTGACCAGCCAGTCAAAGAAACTGCGCAGCGCAGAGAGACGCAGCGCCAGGCTCGCCGGGGACAGCCCCTTCTTGCGGCTCCGCACCACCATTCCGCGGACCGTCGCCGCGTCACAGTGCTGCCAGCTTTTCAGAGCGAGCTCCCCGGCAAGCTGCATGATGGCATCAAGCTGACGCCGATAGTTGAGCAGCGTAATCGGACTGAGCTGACGTTCGACGCCCAGGTAGCGCAAAAAGCGGTCGACGTCAGGGGCGAGCTGCGGGTCGGTCATATCCGTTCAATCCAGCGCTCCAGCAGCTCTGGCAGCATCAGGGCAAGCTCCTGCAACAGATGCGTGCCTTGCCCCTGTTCATAGTGATGGGCGTCGCGGCTGGTGAACAACATCACGCCCAGATCGCCATCACGTCCCATCAGCGACATCGCGACCGAGCCAATCGCTTTGGCTTCCGGCAACACCACCAGCAGTTCCGGGCCGTTCAGCGGCCCAAGATAGTGCTGCGCGTGGCCAAGACGCTGAATACGCAGCGGCTCAAACGCCTGACGGCTGAGCGCCAGATGGGTAAAACCGGACGGTGCGCCAATTCGCCAGCGATCGGGAAACAGACGCAGCGTCGCCCCTGCCAGCCCAAGCTCCCGCGCCCAGCGGTGGAAGCGGCTGAGGAACTCGTCAAGACTGTGCGCCGAGGCCAGACGCGCCTGCAGGTGCAGCAGACGATAAAACAGGCTTTCATTGTTACTGGCCTGCTCCATCAGCAGCGTCATGTTTTCTTCAAGCTGATTGATGTGGTTGCGTGAACGCGCCATGTGCCATTCGACCAGCGACACGGTTCCACGCACCGGATGCGGCACGCGCATCTGTTCGACGGCGCGTGCGTTGCGGATAAAAAACTCAGGATTGCGCAGCAGGTAATCAACAACAGCGCTGTCATCCAGCTGCTCCGTCACTGTTTCCAGCAGTTCTTCCCCTGGTTGTTTCATAGATGGATAAACCCGTCATAGACATGTGCCGCCGGGCCAGTCATATACAGTGGATGACCCGGTCCTTTCCAGGCGATATCAAGACGACCGCCTGGTAACTCCACGCGAACCTCTTCTGCCAGTAACCCCTGAGAGATGCCAACCGCCACCGCAGCACAGGCACCGCTCCCGCAGGCCCGGGTTTCCCCGGCACCGCGTTCGTAAACCCGCAGGCGAATATGCTCACGCTTCACCACCTGCATAAAGCCAATGTTCGCCCGCTCAGGGAAACGTTCGTGGCTTTCCAGCACCGGGCCGAGCGTCTCAACTGCCGCGGTTTCAACATCAGTAACCTGAATCACGCAGTGCGGGTTACCCATTGAAACCACGCCGCACAATACTGTCTGCTCGGCCGCACGCATAATATAGGTCTTTTCCGCTTTGTT
>JAFACP010000008.1 GCA_023425455.1 Pseudomonadota bacterium
AGTTAAGTCAGCCTGATGATGTGCGTACCGCCGCACAGGAGTTGATCCACAGCGGTAAAGCGCTTCGCGTGGTGGTCTCGCTGGGCCCGCAGGGGGCGCTGGCCGTCGATCAAACAGGTTTTGTGCAGGTGGTGCCGCCTCCGATGAAAAGCCAGAGCACCGTCGGCGCGGGTGACAGTATGGTAGGAGCAATGGCGCTGAAACTGTCTCAGGGGGCGTCGCTTCTGGAGATGACGCGCTACGGTGTGGCGGCGGGTAGCGCGGCGACCATTAATCAGGGGACACGTCTGTGTTCGCTGGTCGATACGCAGAAAATCGTCGACTACCTGACGCGAAGCTAAACCGCCATTTCCCCCTGTAAAAAAGAGGGGGAAATGCTGTCGCAGTCGCCAAATATCGACAATCAGCTATGCTAAAAAAATTTCATGATAACAATGAGGTGAACTATGAGCAGTGGCGACATCACCCGCTACGTTGTAACCATCAATATTCATGAAGCGTCGTTGACTGACCTTAATGAACTCAACAACGCATTTACCCGGGCAAACTTTCTGCTTACGCTGATGGATGAAGAGGGAAATATTCACGATCTTGGTACGCTGGCGTTTGGCCTGATCAGCGCCCTGAGTAAAGACGAAGTGGTTACGCTGGCGAAAAGTCTTGTCGAAAGTGCTACCGACAAAGCTGCAGAAATCGACGTTGATAGCTGGGAAAACTGGCAAAAAAAAGAGCACTAAGTGCCTTGCATGAATCTAAACCTCTCAGGTGTGCGTTAGTTCGTATTTTTTTCCTGCAGTTTTGCGCTAACGTTATGATCTGGCAGACAACATGGGAGAGACATCATGTGGCAGGCGATCGGTCATCTTTTAAGTGAGCAACTGGGCGAAGGTGAAATAGAGCTGCGTAACGAACTGCCAGGCGGAGAGATCCACGCTGCATGGCACCTGCGCTATGCCGGACGTGATTTTTTCGTTAAGTGTGATGAGCGCGAGCTGCTGCCCATTTTCACCGCTGAAGCCGATCAACTGGAGCTGCTGTCGCGCAGTAAAACGGTTACCGTGCCTCAGGTCTGGGCGCTGGGCAGCGATCGTGACTACAGCTTCCTGGTGATGGATTATCTCCCCGCTCGTCCGTTAGACGCTCACAACGCTTTTATCCTCGGACAACAGATTGCCCGCCTGCACCAGTGGAGCGATCAGCCTCAGTTCGGTCTCGATTTTGATAACGATCTCTCCACCACACCGCAGCCCAATGCATGGCAGCGTCGCTGGTCGACCTTCTTTGCCGAACAACGCATTGGATGGCAACTGGAGCTGGCGGCAGAAAAAGGCCTCGAGTTTGGCAATATCGACGCCATTGTCGAACATGTTCAACAACGTCTGGCATCGCATCAGCCGCAGCCTTCACTGTTGCACGGTGATTTGTGGTCCGGTAACTGCGCGTCCGGACCCAATGGCCCATTCATTTTTGACCCGGCCTGTTACTGGGGAGACAGAGAGTGCGATCTGGCCATGTTGCCGCTGCATCCTGAGCAACCTCCGCAAATTTACGATGGTTATCAGTCAGTATCACCGCTGCCGCAGGACTTCCTCGACAGACAGCCGGTTTACCAGCTGTATACGTTGATTAACCGCGCGATCCTGTTTGGTGGCGAGCATCTGGTGAACGCGCAGCGCGCGCTTGAGCGGATGCTGGCGGCGTAAAACCAACGGGTGGCGATGCCACCCTGTTGATATTCAGAGGAAACCGAGCAGAGAGAAGAAGAAGTACCCGGCCACAATGAGCAGCACCGGCAAAATGTAGAGTGGAAAAATCTGCAGCAAAATGGTGTGACGTGGCACGACAATACGGGACTCGATCTGTTCGCGGCTTAACCCTTCAGCCCCCTTCGCTTTTTCCAGAATCAGTTGATCTTCTACTCCTTCGCGTAAAAAGCGGGTCTGGCGACTCATCCGCGCGCCGGAGGCCTGCAGCGCCATGGCGATGAAGATCAGAGCGTAAATTATCCAGAAGCCAATATTAAGCTGCCGGTGAAAATCAGGCGTCGGCGAGTTGAACCAGAAGAAATTCAAAAACGGGGTATTGAAACGCATCATTTCGATCATCACGTGCGCAAAATCAAGCATGACCGCATTGATTCCCGGCTGCTTTTCGCTGTGATCGTACATAAATTTGAGCACGGATATGAGCGTGGAAATCACCGCCGGTATGAAAATGACCCACCCGACAATACGTTTTACGACAGCAATGCGTCCAGCTTGTTGATACGTCATCAGTTCCCCTTCAAAAAGACGCGTTATTTGTGCCTAAGTCTACCCGCTGGCCATCATTTTCGCCCGCTCTTTAAAGGCAATATGCTAAATTGCCTGACTTACGTAGCACTTATCGTCTGCCGAACACCTGAGAGAAGGAGATGTTGTGATGTCGACACCGCGCCAAACGCTTGCCGCTATCTTTGACATGGATGGATTACTGATCGATTCCGAGCCGCTATGGGACCGCGCAGAACTGGATGTGATAGCCAGTCTGGGCGTTGACATTGGTCGCCGTAACGAGCTTCCGGATACGCTGGGCTTGCGCATCGATATGGTCGTTGATCTCTGGTATGCACAGCAGCCCTGGGACGGCCCCGGCCGCGACGAGGTGACCGCGCGTATCACTCACCGTGCCATTGAGCTGGTTGAGGAGCTGCGCCCCCTGCTGCCTGGCGTGCGCGAGGCCATTGCCCTCTGCAAAGCAAACGGTCTGAAGGTCGGGCTGGCCTCTGCCTCACCGCTGCATATGCTGGAAAAAGTGCTTGATCTGTTTGAACTGCGTGGCAGCTTTGACGCGCTGGCATCCGCCGAGAAACTGCCATACAGCAAGCCGCACCCGCAGGTCTATATGGATTGCGCCGCCAGTCTGGGGATCGATCCGCTTAGCTGCGTGGCGCTGGAAGATTCGGTTAACGGCATGATCGCCTCAAAAGCCGCCCGCATGCGCTCTATTGTCGTTCCGGCCGATGAGGGACGTCACGATCCCCGCTTCGCGCTCGCCGACGTCAAACTGTCTTCACTCGACGCGCTGAGCCTGCATCATCTTCGCGGCTATTAATACGCCAGTCAGGCAGTTTCACGCTGCCTGACATACCACCCAATAAAATTAAAACATCGTTTCATTTTATTTGCTTTTCTTCTGCTGGCCTTCTATTCTTATGCTCAGAATGACATCAACCCATTTCTGAGGCGCGTATGATACTGGATACCTTTGCTCTTTCTGGAAAAGTGGCCATCGTCACCGGATGCGATACCGGTCTCGGGCAGGGAATGGCGGTTGCGCTGGCGCAAGCCGGGTGCGATATCGTCGGCGTAAACCGCAAAGTCCCTGAAGAGACCGCCGAACGGATCGCCGCGCTCGGACGGCGGTTTGTCGCAATACGTGCCGATCTCAGTGAAACTGCCTGTATTAATGACGTGGTGAATGATGCCGTCGCACAGATGGGGCATATCGATATCCTGGTCAACAATGCCGGAACGATTCGCCGACAGGACGCGCTGTTGTTCAGCGAACAGGAGTGGGATGAGGTTATCAATCTGAATCTCAAGTCGGTGTTTTTCCTCTCTCAGGCGGTGGCGAAACAGTTTTTGCATCAGGGCCGGGGGGGAAAAATTATCAATATCGCCTCAATGCTCTCTTTTCAGGGCGGCATCCGCGTGCCTTCTTATACTGCCTCCAAAAGCGGCGTTTTAGGCATAACCCGCCTGTTGGCTAACGAATGGGGTGCGCAGGGTATTAACGTCAATGCCATTGCGCCAGGGTATATGGCTACCAATAATACCCGGCAGTTACGCGATGACGAACAGCGTAGCCAGGCGATCCTCGCGCGTATTCCTGCAGGCCGCTGGGGGCTACCGGAAGATCTGCAGGGGCCGGTTGTGTTTCTGGCATCGTCGGCATCAGATTATGTCAACGGTCACACCCTGGCAGTAGACGGTGGCTGGCTGGCGCGTTAGCGCCGCGTTTGTGACAAAGAGTTACACCGTCACCTCTTCCGTGCACTGTATAAAAACCCTATACTGTATGAATTGACAGTTTTATGGGTTTTATCATGACCGCGGAAGGCCACCTGCTTTTTTCTATTGCCTGCGCAGTGTTTGCCAAAAACGCTGAACTAACCCCTGTTCTGGCCCAGGGAGACTGGTGGCATGTGGTCCCTTCCGCCGTGTTAACCTGCCTGCTGCCTGATATTGACCACCCAAAATCATTTCTTGGTCAGCGGCTGAAATGGGTGTCGAAGCCCATTGCCCGGGCATTCGGCCACCGTGGCTTTACCCACAGCCTGCTGGCCGTATTCGGTCTGCTTACTCTCTTCTGTTTGAAAGTACCTGAAAGCTGGATAGTCCCTGCCGATGCACTTCAGGGAATGGTGCTCGGCTACCTGAGCCATATTCTTGCTGACATGCTGACACCTGCTGGCGTCCCGTTGCTTTGGCCCTGCCGCTGGCGCTTTCGCCTGCCGATTCTGGTTCCCCAGAAGGGGAACCAGCTGGAGCGAGTGCTCTGTATGGCGCTCTTTGCCTGGGCGGTATGGATGCCGCAGTCATTGCCCGAAAATGGTGCAGTTCGCTGGTCATCACAGATGATCAATTCGCTGCAGTTTCAGTTCAATCGCTTTATTCATCACCAGTTCGAACAATAAAGCGACAAAACAATCACATTTGTCATAATCCATTCCATTTGGATATAAGCGCTACATCACACTTCTGCTAACCTTGCGCCAACAGGATCGGTATACCGGTTACATAAAAAAATCAGGAGAACGGGGATGAATTTTCCACTCATCGCGAACATTGTTGTGTTCGTTATTTTGCTATTGCTTCTGGCTCAGACACGCCACAAACAGTGGAGTCTGGCGAAAAAAGTGCTGACGGGTCTGGCGGCGGGTGTCGTCTTCGGTCTGGCATTGCAGACGATCTATGGGTCTGATAACCCGGTGCTGAAAACGTCCATCCAGTGGTTTAACATTGTGGGTAATGGCTACGTACAACTGCTGCAGATGATTGTGATGCCGCTGGTGTTTGCCTCGATTCTGAGCGCCGTTGCGCGTCTGCACAACGCCAGTCAGCTGGGTAAAATCAGTTTTCTCACTATCGGTACGCTGCTGTTCACCACGCTGATTGCCGCTCTGGTGGGTGTACTGGTCACCAACCTGTTTGGCCTGACGGCCGAAGGTCTGGTGCAGGGGAGCGCTGAAACAGCTCGTCTGGCCGCTATCCAGAGCAACTATGTGGGGAAAGTTGCCGATCTGACCGTACCGCAAATGCTGCTGTCATTTATTCCGAAGAACCCGTTTGCCGACCTGACGGGGGCTAACCCAACCTCCATCATCAGCGTGGTTATCTTTGCCGCCTTCCTCGGTGTGGCGGCGCTGAAGCTGCTGAAAGACGATGCGCCAAAGGGCCAGCGTGTTCTGACTGCGATCGATACGCTCCAGAGCTGGGTCATGAAGCTGGTTCGTCTGGTTATGCAGTTAACGCCATATGGCGTTCTGGCGCTGATGACCAAAGTGGTCGCCGGCTCTAACCTGCAGGACATCATCAAGCTGGGCAGCTTTGTGGTTGCCTCCTATCTGGGGCTCGGGATCATGTTTGTGGTTCACGGCATCCTGCTGGGCGTCAACGGCGTGAGCCCGCTGAAATACTTCCGCAAAGTCTGGCCGGTGCTGACCTTTGCCTTTACCAGCCGTTCCAGCGCGGCCTCTATTCCGCTGAATGTGGAAGCGCAGACCCGTCGCCTGGGCGTACCAGAATCGATCGCCAGCTTCTCCGCGTCCTTCGGCGCGACCATCGGTCAGAACGGCTGTGCTGGCCTCTACCCGGCGATGCTGGCGGTAATGGTTGCACCGACTGTTGGGATTAACCCGCTGGATCCGGTCTGGATTGCAACCCTCGTCGGGATTGTGACGGTGAGTTCTGCCGGGGTTGCCGGCGTTGGCGGCGGCGCGACCTTCGCGGCGCTGATTGTGCTGCCTGCACTGGGTCTGCCCGTCACGCTGGTAGCGCTGCTGATCTCCGTTGAGCCGTTGATCGACATGGGCCGTACCGCGCTGAACGTGAGCGGCTCAATGACTGCCGGTACGTTGACCAGCCAGTGGCTGAAACAGACCGACAAGGCCGTTCTTGACAGTGAAGATGATGCCGAGCTGGCACACCGGTAAGCGCTGCTGAGATAAAAAAACCGCCGCTGGCGGTTTTTTTATGGCGGTTACTCTTCAACCTCGTCGTCCTGACGGGTCTGCATTGCCCATCGCTGCGCCGACTCAGGCACCGTGAAGGCGGGAGAGCGGTGAAAACGTTCTCCCGTCATCACAAAGGCGACATATTTGCCACGCAGTTGCCAGACATCACGAAAGCCATCCACCTTCAGGGCGTGTTCAGGCGGCGCGGGTTCGACGCGGGGCACGTAAGTTATGACAGGACGGTTTTGCTGACGAAGTGGTTTCATAAACGGCTGGTTCACTAAACGAAAATTCGGAAACAAGAAATTCCTATCATAGCCGATTCTGCCCCCACGCGTCGCGTTTAGCATGCGCGATGTGGTCCATTGCCCCCGTTGACAATAAAAAGACCGGGCAGCGCTTACGCATACCCGGCCTGTACATCTGAGAAAAAGCGTGCGGAAAGGTGAAGCCACAACCCGACACGCACCCGACTCACAGATCCCTGAAGGTTCCGGGTCGATATCCACGTTCAGCAATCGCATATTTCAGCGAGGCGGAGGTCAGCACATCAAGCTCCGCAAGACGTGGCCAGCAGTAAGCGCTTTTTCGTACGATGTTATCAACGAATGCCGGATGCGCCATCACTTCCACTGAGCGTTCGCCGCGCGCGGCAGAATCATCGAGCACCTGTAAAAACAGCGCTTCGCTAATCTCGTCACCGTAAAATGCACTGCTGAAACCGTCCGTCGATGGCACAGAACTGAGCGTCAGCCCGTGCTGCACCTGCACCTCCCTGTCCACGCGCATCGCCACCCCGTGACGGCGGGCAAACCCGGCAACCACAGGAAATATCGCCGGGATCATATGCACGTGGTGGTGGCTGTCGATATGGGTCGGCTCGCGGCCAAACACATCGATAAAACGGTTGAACTGGCAGTCCAGCTCGCGGGCAATCTCCTCAAGGGGCAGAGTGCCCTGTTCCGCCTGCGTCCAGATCCATTTACCCAGTTGCCCTTCACGCGTCAGCCCCGGCATAGACGAAAGCGGCATGCCAAGCGTCAGCACAAAATGCATACCAACGCCCAGCTCCGGCACATCACGACTCAGCAGCGCCGCATGTTCAATCGCATCGCCATTGATAAGCGCCGTTGTGGACGTAACAACGCCCCGGCGGCAGGCCTCAATAATGCCGTAGTTTTGTCCTTTCGACAGGCCAAAATCATCGGCATTCACGATCAGCAGCTTTTCCATAATGCCTCCTGTTAACGCTGTTTGAACTTCAGCATCTCAACCGTTGCGGCAAAGTTTGGCAGCCATTTTTCATGGGCGAGGATCATCTCACTCGCCAGCTGTTCCGCATCGCGATCCGAATGCACCAGCGGGCTCAGGTTCAGCGCGAGCAGTACGTCATTCAGTTCACCGCTCAGCGCCGCGTGGCTTGCTGCGATCTCAAACCCTTTGATGGTATGGATTAGCCCCATCACTTTGTCATCAAAGTGAGTGATCCGCGGGTGCGGTCTGGCGCCATCGCGCCCGAGGATACAGGTCATCTCGACCGCCCAGTCTGCCGGGATGTTGTCGACGTGTCCGTGATGCGGGACGTTAACATAGTGTTCGGCCTGCTTGTCATTGTAAATGGCGTTAATCACTTCGCATGCTGCATCTGAGTAGTAGGCACCACCGCGCAGCTCCAGCTCTTTCGGTTTAACGTTCAGATGCGGATCTTTATAAAGTTCAAACAGCTGTTTCTCAACCTTCTGCACCACCTGCGCGCGCGCGCCGCCTTTATAGTACTCGCCCATTTCGATGGCCAGCATCTCTTTCTGCTTAAAATAGTAGAGCAGATACGAACACGGCAGCAGATTGAGGGAGCGGATCAGGCCTTCACTGAACGGCAGGTCGAAGATGTTTTTTACCGATGCCGCCGTCAGACGACCGGAGGCTACGCCATCCAGCAGTTCGTCGAAGCGAGACTGGCCGTTGACCTGCACATCCCTGATAAACACCATATGGTTGAGGCCGAACAGATCGATAGAAAGATCGTCCTGCTCACTCAGGGCCAGTACATCGCGGATAAACATTTTCATCCCGATGGGAATATTACAGACGCCGATGAAGCGCCTGAACCCGGTATGGCGATAGACCGCCTCGGTGACCATGCCCGCCGGATTAGTAAAGTTAATCACCCATGCATTCGGGCAGATCGCCTGCACGTCGTTGATAATGTCAAAAATGACCGGAATCGTTCGCAAGCCTTTAAACAGCCCCCCCGCGC
>JAFACP010000267.1 GCA_023425455.1 Pseudomonadota bacterium
CGGCTGGCCGTTGAGCCAGGTGGAGTTGGCGTTTTTGACCACCCCGGAGTAAGGGGAAATGGACCCCGGGATCCCCATCCCGACGCTGCCGGTTTGTCCTGTCGCCTGCTCGGCCATCTCCACCAGACGCGCGATCGTCTCTATGGTCTGGTGATAGTCATCGCGCGGGGTGGGCAGACGATGGCGAAAAAGCTGCTCCCCCTGTTCACCCAGCGCAATCACTTCTGTTTTGGTGCCGCCCAAATCAATACCAATACGCACAGGACTCTCCTCATTATTTTGATTATCAACAGCGTAGAAGCACACTTCCCGATTAGCAATGCAAGCGATGCGACAATTCGTTATCATGCCCGCTGATTTAACGACAAGGCCGTGGAAATTATCATGCTGTGGTTCAAAAATTTGATGGTTTACCGTCTCAGCCGCGACGTTTCGCTGCGTGCCGAAGAGATGGAAAAGCAGTTAGCCGCTTACACCTTTACCCCTTGCGGTAGCCAGGATATGGCAAAAACCGGCTGGGTTCCGCCAATGGGTTCACAAAGCGATGCGCTGACCCACGCCAGCAGCACGGGGCAGATCATCGTTTGCGCGCGTAAGGAAGAGAAAATTCTGCCAACGCCGGTGGTTAAGCAGGCGCTTGAGGCGAAGATCTTCAAGCTGGAAGCCGAGCAGGGCCGCAAGCTGAAAAAGACCGAAAAAGATTCCCTGAAGGATGAAGTGCTGCACTCGCTGCTGCCGCGCGCCTTTAGCCGCTTCAGCCAGACCATGATGTGGATCGACACCGTCAACGGGCTGATTATGGTGGACTGCGCCAGCGCCAAAAAAGCGGAAGATACGCTGGCGCTGCTGCGTAAAAGCCTTGGCTCACTGCCGGTGGTGCCGCTGGCGATGGAAACCCCGATCGAGCTGACGCTGACCGAGTGGGTGCGCAGCGGTTCAGCGCCACAGGGCTTCCAGCTGCTTGATGAAGCGGAGCTAAAAGCGCTTCTCGAAGACGGCGGCGTGATCCGCGCGAAGAAACAGGATCTGGTGAGCGACGAAATTGCCGTCCACATTGAAGCAGGTAAAGTCGTCACTAAACTGGCGCTCGACTGGCAGCAGCGGATCCAGTTTGTGATCTGCGATGACGGTTCGGTGAAGCGCCTGAAGTTCTGCGATGAACTGCGCGATCAGAACGAAGATATCGACAGAGAGGATTTTGCTCAGCGTTTTGACGCCGACTTTATCCTGATGACCGGCGAACTGGCGGCGTTGATTGAGAGTCTGGTTGCAGGCTTAGGCGGGGAAGCGCAGAGGTAAACCGGCAGGCAACCCCCTCACCGCAACGACGAGGGGGTAAACGGTTATTTCAAATAACGGCACAGATATGAGGTCGGTTCAGCAACCTGCAGATGGAACTCACTGTGGCCAGGAACGTTGAACACCTGTCCGGCTGAATAGACTTTCCACTCCGTCTCACCCGGCAGTAATACGTTCAGCGCACCGCTGACCACCGTCATCTCTTCAGGCTCTGCGGTGCCGAAGGTGTACTCCCCTTCAGCCATTACGCCAACGCTGGCGCGGCCAGTGCTGCTGCTGGTAAAACCGATGGATTTCACTTTGCCGGAGAAGTATTCGTTACTTTGAAGCATGAACTGGCCCTTATTATCACTGAAGAAAAATCCACTATAGGGGCCATGCTCATGACCTGTCACGCAAAATCATTACGCCAGCAGCTCCGAGGCCAGACGCGCCATCAGCACGTTGGATAACAGCACCGGAACATCCAGCGCTTTTTGCAGCAGATCGCGGTGCTGCTGATGAAAACCGAGGCAGTCCAGAATCAGCACATCGGCGCCGCGCTCCAGCAGCTCTCTTCCGGCGGCGATAAGTTTCGCCTCGCTGTCCCAGACAGGATTCGCCAGCGCATACAGTGGCACCCGCTCCAGTACCTGCCATTTCGTCGCCTGATTGCCCAGCAGCTCTTCAACAGGCACAATCACCCCAACCTGATGACCGTCGACAATCGAAGCCACCAGCGGCGGGATAATCCGCATCGGCTCCAGCAGAATGGCGTTGCGCGCCGTCAGCCCCTTAATCGGCGCGGTGCTCATCAGTAAAATAACGTCATAACCCTGATTATCGAGCACCTCAATAACGCCCTGCAGCGCGCGCTCGACCTTCTGTCGTGACACATTCGCCAGTTTTCCATCGCTTAATAACGTCGGCAGGGGCTCCTCCCCCTCGTCTGGTGCGTAGTCTTCCATGACCTCTTCCCGACTGATCTTACCCAACAGGCTGAGATGCGTGATCTGTTGTTCAGAGACATGCTCCGTTAAGAGCGGTAACACTTCGCTTACAGGGACCACACCAATAGTGAGGATCGCCAACGTCGCCTTCATTTTGATCGCCTTCCATTACTGCCAAACTTTTATCCGGGTACAGTCTCACTACGCTGCACAGCTCATTTTTTCAGCAAAAAAGCAGGAAGCGTAGCAGGTGATCCGCACATCGAAATGTAAAGATCCGCGGACCGTTTGCAATCCGCCTATAATAACTAAATATTAACTATTGCTTAACATCTCCGATGAGTGAAAAGTGTTATGTGGGCACGGTTATGTGCCCTTCAGAACAGCATTCAGGATTTTTCAGGATCTTCGTAACGCAGCTTTGCATCCAGCGCCTCTTGCTCGCTCTCATGCTCGCTGATCAATGCGTCCGGCGTCGGGTAATCCGCACGCAGCTGAAACCATGTCACCGTCTGCCCGGAATGGCCTTTTTCGACGGTAACAACGCGTGCGGTTCGTGGATAGGGAGGTCGGTTTGGCATAGTTCATCCATTTGTTGAGGGTGAACTACAAGTATAGACGCCCGCTAACTGGCGTGGGCCAGACGCAGTGCGGCAGCAATGGCATTCACCACCTCTGCCGGCGACGCGGAGGCATCCACCACGTGGTGCGCCGCTTCGCGGTATAACGCGTCGCGCTCTGCCAGCACATCGCTGACCTCTTCGCTGAGCGGTTTGCCCGTCAGAGCCGGGCGCTGCCCCTCT
This sequence comes from Pseudomonadota bacterium, assembly GCA_023425455.1. Taxonomy (GTDB): domain Bacteria; phylum Pseudomonadota; class Gammaproteobacteria; order Enterobacterales; family Enterobacteriaceae; genus Enterobacter. The sequence goes on from JAFACP010000267.1 coordinate 3,032, forward strand.
TCCGGAAACGCCTCCAGACGGCCGACAAGAGTCTGGACCGGTGCGCAGAGGTAAATCACCACCCCTTTTTCACGCATAAACTGACGGTTATGCGCCGCCAGAATGATCCCTCCCCCGGTCGCAATCACGGTTGCGGGCGCCGTAACCGCTTCCAGTGCAGCGGTTTCGCGCGCGCGAAAACGTGGCCAGCCCTCTTTTTCGACAATCTCAGCGATGGTCTGTCCAGCCTCAGTCTGCAGCCAGTGGTCGGTATCGACAAACTGACTCTGACACAGATGTGCCAGTTCAAGACCCACGGTGGTTTTCCCACAGCCGCGGGGGCCAACTAAAAAGATGGGTTGGGTCATAACCAGGTGTTCCCCTTGATGCCGGATGGCTGAAGACTGTAAAGAAAAGATTGCAGAAGATGTGGCGTTTACTTTACTGCAAAGCGGTACGGGATGACAACCCTGCGGACGCCACACTGTACCACAATTTGACAATGCTTATCATTTCGCCGTGCGGCGCTTCACCTCCAGCAGCCATTTATCCAGCTCGGCGGCAAACTGCTGGCGATCGCGCTGCGACAGGCTGTCCGGCCCGCCGGTCTGTACGCCGCTGGCGCGCAGGGTATCCATAAAATCGCGCATCGTCAGCTTCTCGCGAATGGTGGCCGGCGAATAGCGTTCTCCGCGCGGGTTTAGCGCGGCGGCGCCCTTCTCCAGCACTTCTGCCGCCAGCGGAATATCGGCGGTGATCACTAAATCCCCGGCGCTGCACAGACGAACAATCTCGTTGTCCGCCACGTCAAACCCGGCCGGCACGCGCAGCGAACGAATAAATCGCGAAGGCGGTACGCGGATATTCTGGTTAGCCACCAGCGTTAACGGCATCTGTACCCGTTCGGCGGCGCGGAACAAAATTTCCTTAATCACGTTCGGACAGGCGTCCGCATCAACCCAAATCGCCATATTGTCTCCCCATAATGACACTGGCGGCTATTGTCGCCTGCTTTTCATTGTTAAGCTATAAAGCAAGGCTATCAATCAGAGACCAGCAAGAATAATAAAGGAGAGACGTGATGGAGAAGAAAATCGGGTTTATCGGCTGCGGCAATATGGGCAATGCGATCCTCGGCGGCCTGATCGCCAGCGGCCAGGTACTGCCCGGGCAAATTTGGGTCTATACCCCGTCGCCGGATAAAGTGGCCGCGCTGCGCGATGAGTACGGGATCAACCCGGCCGACAGCGCGCAGGAAGTGGCTCAGGTCGCCGATATCGTCTTCGGAGCCGTCAAACCGAACATCATGATCAAAGTCCTGAGCGACGTGACCTCCAGCCTGAATAAAGAGACCCTGGTGGTCTCGATCGCCGCCGGCGTGACCCTCGATCAGCTCGCCCGCGCCCTCGGCCACGACCGTAAGATCGTGCGCGCAATGCCGAACACGCCGTCGCTGGTCAACGCCGGTATGACCTCCATCACCCCGAACGCGCTGGTCACCTCTGAAGATGTGGCGGATGTGCTGAATATTTTCCGCTGCTTCGGTGAAGCGGAAGTGATTGCGGAGTCGATGATCCATCCGGTTGTCGGCGTCAGCGGCTCGGCGCCGGCCTATGTGTTTATGTTTATTGAAGCGATGGCTGACGCCGCGGTGCTTGGCGGGATGCCGCGCGCGCAGGCGTATAAGTTTGCCGCGCAGGCGGTAATGGGCTCGGCGAAAATGGTGCTGGAGACCGGTAAACATCCGGGTGAGCTGAAAGATATGGTCTGCTCGCCTGGCGGCACGACAATCGAAGCGGTGCGTGTGCTGGAAGAGCGCGGGTTCCGCGCCGCCGTCATTGAAGCGATGGCGAAGTGCATGGAAAAATCAGAGACACTCAGCAAGTCCTGATCGTTATGCCGGGCGTCAGGCGGCCACTTCGGTGCGGCCACGTCCGGCATTTTTGGCCTTATACAGTGCCACATCCGCCGCTTTCAGCCACTCCCGGTAATGGGTGAACTGCTTGCCCCACGGCGCAACCCCGACGCTTATCCGCAGCCGCTCCGCTGGCGCGCCCGGCAGCGGCATGGTGGTCAGACGCTCATGCACGCGGGACATGGCCGCAATGGCGCTCTCCGCCGGGGTGTCGGACATAATCACCGCGAACTCATCTCCGCCAAAGCGGCCAATATAATCGCCCGCCCGCAGGGTCATCTGCAGCTGACGGGTGATGGCGATAATCGCTTCATCTCCCACATCGTGGCCCCAGGTATCGTTAATGCTTTTGAAGTGATCGATATCGATCAATAAAATCGTCGCCACGCGATGACGGCGACGGCACAGGTCAAATTCGTTACGCAAAAGCGTTTCCCAGTGACGGCGGTTGAACACCCCGGTCATGCCGTCGCGCGTGCTCATCAGTTCAAGGCGTTGCTTGTGTTCGGCAAGCCTCATCGCCGTCTGATGACAGACCCAGGCAAACAGCATCGGGTAGATGATAAGGATCGGCAGCGTCAGCCACCACTCGGAGGGTTCAGGGGTGAACATCACCCCCTTCCCGCTCAACTGGAGCGTCACCAGCGCCGACAGCGCGGTCATCACCATGCCGGTGATAAACAGCCGGCAGCCGCCCGACCCCATCATGTTCATGCCAATCATCATGATAAGCGCGGCGGTCGGCAGCGCGTTAATCCCCATCAGCCCGATCCAGATGCCGGCGATAATGGCATCGATCTTCAGGTTAAAGCATTCGCGATCGTGCGGATGGGCGGAACGACAGGACAGCTGCCAGGCGAGATGCGGCCAGACAAACGCCCAGCCGACCAACAACAGCCACCAGCCGCCCGGCAGAAAATGGGTGACGAGCACGCTGGCTATCGGGAAAAACAGGGCGCCAAGCCCGACAATACGGGCCAGCCGTACCCGCCGGGAGAAGCGAGTACCGGATCGGTGTGGGTCATCCTGAGAAAGGTTTATCTGCCACGTTTCCCGAATGCTCTCATTATTGTAAAAATTTTCGTCATTCATCATTTTTGGGAATATTCTGCAACATTTTCCCAAATTATAGAGAGGGGACTTGCGGGGAAAGTATGAAATTTCGGGTGAGCCACAACGGATACTCACCCGTAAGAACTACCCTTTTTTCTTCAGACACCCGCTCATGAATTTGCTGCGATCGTCCCCTTTCAGGGACTGTTCCGTCGCCTGGACGTTACATTCGCGCATTCTCTGCTGCTGCGGCGTCAGGCTCTTCTCGCCGGGAGCGGAGGCCCTATTTTTCAGGCAATCGCTCATGTAGGTTTTGCGCGCATCGCCTTTGATGTTCTGCGCGGTGGCCTGCTGGTTACAGGTGGTCATACGCTGCTGCTGCGGGGTTAGGTTTTTTTCTGCCGCGCTGGCCTGGGAGAGTAAAAACAGGCCGGCAAACAGAGAGGCCAGGAGTGATATTTTCATTGCACCATCCTTTATGTGAGGGTCCACACTAAGTCTGGTTGGTGCCGGGAAAAAAACCACCCGACGGCGGTGATTTCCGTCGGGTAGCCTCGCAGTGACTATTTCAGACCCAGCGCCGCTTTCATGGTGTAGAACAGATCCGTCTGATCCGTCAGGCCAACCACGTTCGCCGCATGCGGACCATACGCGGCAATGCGCAGCTGGGTGCCGGTATGCTCCATAGACTCTTCTTCCGAGTTGCCATAGCTCATCACCATCACCGCACCATCTTTGGTGTTCAGCGCCTGCGTCAGCCCCGGCGCTTTGCTGTCAGCCGGAATAATCTGGCTGGCATGCGCATGGTCGGCGGTGACCACCACCAGGGTGTTACCGTCTTTGCGGGCAAACTCCAGCGCCTTCTGCACCGCTTCGTCGAGATCGACCGTTTCACCGATCTGACCGCACGGATTGGCCGCGTGATCCTGCTTATCGATCGACGCGCCTTCTACCTGCAGGAAGAAGCCTTTGTCGTTTTTACTCAGCAGAGAGATGGCCTTATCGGTCATCGCCGCCAGCGTCGGTACGCTGTCATCCCGTTTCGGATTTGGCGTACAGCTTACCGCTGGCTTATCGATATTGCCGTGATAGCTCGCTTTTGGTCCTTCCCAGCGCACCGGCATATTGCCTTCAGCGAAGAGGCCAATCAGCGGTTTATCCTGGTTAGCTTCGCTGATGGCTGCCAGAGACGCGGCATCGCTGACCAGCTGATAGCCGCGCGCCTGCGCCTGCTCGCGCAGCGTTTTCCCCTGCCACTCTCCGGCCGTCGCTGTTTCAGCGAAGGTCTTCGCCCCGCCGCCCAGCGTCACGTCCGGGCGCGTGTTCAGCAGTTGCTCGGTAATGGAGCCTTTGCCCCCTTTTTCCAGCGCGTTGGTCGGGCACTTTTCGCTGGTAACGGATGGGCCATAGCATTTACGTGAGGTGACATGGGAAACCAGCGCCGCCGGAGTGGCATCCTGCAGCTCGGCCGTCGAGACGTTACCGGTTGCCAGCCCTGCCGCTTTCGCCATCTCAAGGATGGTCTGGTGATCTTTTTCGTGGATATCCACGCCGAGCGCGCCGTTATAGGTTTTCACGCCGGTTGACCATGCCGTGGCAGACGCGGCGGAATCAGTAACGTAATCCGGTTTACCGGTTTTTTTATTCAGCGCGTAGTGGGTATATTGTCCGGTCAGCGGTAAGGCATCAATCCCTTTAAAATAACCGCCAGCCCCTTCAGCATAATTTCGGGCCGCCGTAATTTCGGAATCCCCCAT
>JAFACP010000289.1 GCA_023425455.1 Pseudomonadota bacterium
GAATAGGTTAGTCAGAATTTCGTTTTTATCGCTGCGTGCCACGTTGAAGATTTTCACCGCTACGTTCGGGTCAACCTCGTTGATGCCCTGAGCAATTGCATCCGCCATCATGCGTGTGTTGTTAGACATGGTGTCGTAGAAAAGGGTGATGCGGTCTTCCTGATAATCCGCCGCCCATTTCAGATACAGTTCAACTATCTGGGTTGGGTTTTCACGCCACACCACGCCGTGGGAGGTGGCAATCATATCTACCGGCAGGTTGAAACCGAGGATCTCAGTAATTTTTGGCGTCACCAGACGGCTGAACGGGGTCAGGATGTTGGCATAGTAGCGCTGGCACTGCTCGAAAAGTTCGCTCTGATCCACTTCGTCATTGAACAGGCGTTCGTCGCAGTAGTGCTGGCCGAAGGCGTCGTTACTGAACAGCACCGCGTCGCCGGTCATGTAGGTCATCATGCTGTCAGGCCAGTGCAGCATTGGGGTTTCAACGAAGATCAACTGTTTGCCGTTACCGATATCCAGCGAGTCACCGGTTTTCACGGTGTGGAAATGCCACTCAGGATGATGATGGTGGCCGTTAATGGAGTCGATAGCGTTGGTGGTGCAGTAGATCGGGGTATCTGGAATGTAAGACATCAGCTCGGTCAACGCCCCGGCATGATCTTCTTCCGCATGGTTGATGATGATGTAGTCGATGGCGTCGAGGTCAATTTCGCTGCGCAGGTTCTGCACGAACTCGCGACTGAATTTGTGATCGACGGTATCGATCAGAACGTTTTTACCTTCACGAATGAGATAGCTGTTGTAGCTGCTGCCGCGCAACGTTTTATATTCGGTTCCGTGGAAATCACGTACTTCCCAGTCACGTTGACCAACCCAATGAATGTTATTTTTAACCACAATAGACATAGCAACCTCAATTTAATACGCCGTTTTCAGATAAGAGGGTTTCGCTATATCAAGTTATGTGCCATGTTTTTATTTTATTGAATTTAAAGTGTTTTAAGGTTTGTTGTTCATGGGGTGCAGTCATTTTGACTATCTTAATTGCTGTCAATATGACAGTATGGATTGTCAAAATGACAGTGAGGCAGACATGCGTTTTTCCGTAGAGGTACTGGCGAAGATCGCCATTGAACTGCAAACCGGCATTGGTCATCAGGACCGCTTTCAACGGCTGATCTCGACCCTGCGCCACGTGCTGGCATGTGATGCCTCGGCGCTGCTACGCTACGAGGGGCGGCAGTTTATTCCGCTGGCGATTGACGGGCTGGCGCAGGATGTACTCGGGCGGCGATTTACCCTCGAAGGCCACCCGCGCCTGGAGGCCATTGCCCGTGCGGGTGACGTGGTGCGATTCCCGGCAGACAGTGATTTGCCCGACCCTTACGACGGTCTGATCCCCGGTCAGGAGAGCCTGAAGGTGCACGCCTGCATTGGCCTGCCCCTGTTTGCCGGACAACATCTGATTGGCGCATTAACCCTCGACGGCATGTCCCCGGATCAATTTGATACCTTCAGCGATGAAGCGCTGCGGCTGATCGCGGCCCTGGCCTCCGGGGCGTTGAACAATGCCTTGCTGATTGAACAGCTTGAGAGCCAGAACATTCTGCCCGGCAGCCCGGTGGCGTTTGAGCAGGTGGCGCATACCGGGATGATTGGCCTTTCGCCGGGGATGGAGCAGCTCAAAAAAGAGATCGATATTGTGGCGGCCTCGGATTTGAACGTCCTGATTTTCGGGGAAACCGGCACCGGGAAAGAGCTGGTGGCGAAATCGATTCATGAAGCCTCGCCGCGCGCGGTCAATCCACTGGTGTATCTCAACTGCGCGGCATTGCCGGAAAGCGTGGCGGAAAGCGAGTTGTTTGGCCACGTTAAAGGTGCCTTTACCGGCGCCATCAGCAACCGCAGCGGTAAGTTCGAAATGGCTGATAACGGCACATTGTTCCTGGATGAGATTGGCGAGCTGTCGCTGTCGCTGCAGGCCAAGCTGCTACGCGTGCTGCAGTATGGCGACATCCAGCGTGTGGGGGATGATCGCAGCTTACGGGTGGACGTACGCGTGCTGGCGGCCACCAACCGCGACCTGCGCGAAGAGGTGCTGGCGGGGAATTTCCGTGCTGACCTGTTCCACCGACTGAGCGTGTTCCCGCTCTTCGTCCCGCCGCTGCGCGAGCGTGGGGACGATGTCGTGCTGCTGGCAGGCTATTTCTGCGAACAGTGTCGGCTCAAAATGGGGCTTTCGCGCGTGGTGTTAAGCCCGGGGGCGAGAACTCACTTACTCAGCTACGGCTGGCCGGGTAACGTGCGCGAGCTGGAGCACGCCATCCACCGTGCGGTGGTGTTAGCGCGGGCGACACGTTTGGGGGATGACGTCGTGATCCATGCGCACCATTTTGCGCTTCATGATGAAATCACGCCGCCCGTGGCTCAGGCGTTACCGGAGGTGACCTGTGAGAATCTGCGTGAAGCGACAGAAGCGTTTCAACGTCAGATGATTACCCGCGTGCTGGAACAGAACAACCGCAGCTGGGCTGCATGCGCGCGGGCACTGGAAACTGACGTCGCCAACCTGCATCGGCTGGCGAAGCGTCTGGGGCTGAAGGGTTAAAGGATACCGGCCTGATAGAAGTCCTGCAGGTTGATTGCGCCGCACAGCTTACCGTGTTCATCCACCACCGGCGCGGCGGTAATTTTGCGTTTCATCAGCACTTCTTTGGCTTCGATGGCGCGGCTGTTGGCGTCGAGGGTTAGCCCGCCGTGCGTCATGGCTTCTGCCACCTGCGACTCAAGTTTGCCGCCGCCGACCAGCCAGCGGCGCAGGTCGCCGTCAGTGAACACGCCTTTCACCAGGTGCTGGTCATCGCAGACGGCAACCAGCCCGAGCCCGGTACGGCTCAGCTCCAGCATGGCGTCCATTACGCGGGTCTCGATCGTGACCTGCGGGATGGCATCGTCTGTGCGCATCAGATGGTGCACTTTATTCAGCAGTCGCGCGCCGAGCGCACCGGCCGGATGAGAGCGGGCGAAATCTTCCTCGTTAAAGCCACGCGCCTGCATGACCGCCATCGCCAGCGCATCGCCCATCATCAGGGTATTGACGGTGCTGGAGGTTGGGGCGAGGTGCATCGGGCAGGCT
>JAFACP010000311.1 GCA_023425455.1 Pseudomonadota bacterium
GTTGTTGAGGCTAAAGCCGCACAGGTACATGGCGGCAAAGGTGCCAATCAGCGATACCGGCACCGCTACCGCCGGGATCAGCGTCGCGCGGGCGGAGCGCAGGAACAGGAACACCACCAGAATCACCAGCGCGACGGAGATAATCAGCGTCTGTTCGACCTCCTCCAGCGAGGCGCGAATGGTCGGGGAACGATCCTGGGCTATCTGCAGGTCAATCGCCGCCGGGATGGTCTGCTGCAGCTCCGGCAGACGTGCGCGAATGCGGTCGACCGTCTGGATAATATTGGCCTCCGGCAGCTTGCGGATCATCAGCAATATGGCCGGTTTGGCGTTGGTCATTCCCGCGTTTCGCAGGTCCTGGACTGAGTCGGTGACGCTTGCGACATCGCTCAGGCGCACCGCTGCGCCGTTGCTGTAATGCACGATCAGCGGCTGGTACCCGGCGGCGGTTTTCAGCTCATCATTGGTCTGGACCTGCCAGCGGTGGTTGTTGTCCTCAATCGCCCCCTGCGGCTTACGCACGTTGGCGTTGCTGATGGCCTGCCGTACGTCGTCCAGCGACACGCCCTGATTAAACAGCGCCTGCGGATTTAAGCCTACCCGAACCGCGGGCAGCGAGCTGCCGCCGACGTCCACATCGCCCACGCCGTCAATCTGGGCGATGGTCTGCGCCAGCTGCGTGGAGGCGAAGTCGTACAGCTCGCCCTGGGAGTAGGTATCCGAGGTCAGGGTCAGGATCATCACCGGCGCGTCGGACGGGTTGGCCTTGCGATAGGTCGGCCGGCCCGGCATTCCGCTCGGCAGCAAGCTTTGCGCGGCGTTGATGGCCGCCTGAACGTCGCGCGCCGCGCCGTTGATATCGCGATCGAAGCTAAATTCCAGAATGATACGGGTGCTGCCAAGCGAACTGCTGGAGGTCATTTCATTCACTCCGGCGATGCGCCCGAGCGAGCGCTCCAGCGGCGTGGCGACCGATGACGCCATGGTCTCCGGCGAGGCTCCTGGCAGCGAGGCGCTGACCATGATCACCGGGAAATCAACCTGCGGCAGCGGGGCCACCGGCAACAGCCGGAAGCCGAGCACGCCGCACAGGGTGATGGCGAACGAAATCAGGATCGTCGCCACCGGGCGATAAATGAAGAGCGCGAAAAACTTCACTTACGCCTCCTCGTTACGCGTCGGGAAACGGCTTTTCGACCACAGGGCCAGACGGTCAAACAGCAGGTAGATCACCGGCGTGGTGAAGAGGGTCAGCACCTGGCTGACCAGCAGGCCGCCGACCATGCCGATCCCCAGCGGGCGGCGCAATTCCGCGCCGACGCCGGTGCTGAGCATCAGCGGCAGCGCCCCCAGCAGGGCGGCGAGCGTGGTCATCAGGATCGGACGAAAACGCAGCAGACAGGCCTGGAAGATGGCGTCGCGCGGTGACATGCCCTGCTCGCGCTCGGCGGCGAGGGCGAAGTCGATCATCATGATGGCATTTTTCTTCACGATACCGATCAGCAAAATGATCCCGATGATGGCGATCACGTCCAGCTCGCTGCCCGTGAGCATCAGCGCCAGCAGCGCACCAACCCCGGCCGTCGGCAGGGTCGAGAGAATGGTGATCGGGTGGATAAAGCTTTCATACAGCACGCCGAGCACGATATACATCGCCACCACCGCGGCAACAATCAGCCAGACGGTGCTGCCGAGCGCCGCCTGAAACGCCAGCGTGCTGCCCTGGAACTGGGTCTGGATATCTGACGGGAAGCTGAGGCTCTTCTCGGCGGTGAGAATGGCCTCAACCGCGTCGCCGAGGGACCCGTCGTCCGGCACGTTGAAGGAGATGGTGGTGGACGGGAACTGATCCAGATGATTGACCGACAGCGGAGTATAGCGCTCTTCAACGGTGGCAATCGCGCTGAGCGGCACCATGCCGCCGTCGCTGCTGGTCAGGCGTATGCCATCCAGCGCGGCCAGCCCCGGCGTGCTTTTGGTGTCGTGCTCCAGCACCACGCGGTACTGGTTCGCCTGGGTATAGATGGTGGAGATCAGCCGCTGCCCGAAGGCGTTATACAGCGCGTTATCGACATCGGCCATGGTGATGCCCAGCCGGCTGGCGCTGTCGCGGTTGACGTTTACGTACGCCGCCAGACCTTTATCCTGCCAGTCGCTGCTGACGTCGGAAAGCTGCGGCAGGGTGTTGAGCTTTTCAACCAGCTGCGGAACCCAGGTGCTCAGCGCCTCAAGCGTGGTGGCCTGAAGGGTGAACTGATACTGGGTGCGGCTGACCTGGGTGTCGATGGTCAGATCCTGGGTAGGCTGCAGGTAGAGCGCAACGCCAGGCTGGCGGGCGACGGCGCGCTGCAGACGGTCGATCACCGTCTGTACCCGGTCATCGCGCTCGCTTAGCGGTTTTAAGTTGATCTGCAGACGGGCGCTGTTCAGCGCCGGGTTGGTGCCGTCGACGCCGACGTAGGCGGTCAGGCTTTCCACCGCCGGGTCCTGCATGATGATGGCGGAAACCTGCTGCTGGCGCTGCGCCATGCTGGCGAAGGAGACCGACTGCGGGGCCTGAAGCGTGCCCTGGATAATGCCGTTGTCCTGCACCGGGAAGAAGCCTTTGGGGATAAAAATCCACAGCATGACGCTCAGTGCCAGGGTGCCCAGCGCCACGCCAAGCGTGGCCCACGGGTGGTTAAGCACTTTCGCCAGCACCCGCCCGTAGGCGGCGATCACCTGCGCGAACAGGCGCTCCGAGGCGCGAGAAAAGCGATTTTGTTTACGCAGTGATTCATGGCTCAGCATGCGGGCGCACATCATCGGCGTCAGCGTCAGGGAGACCACGGCGGAGATCAAAATTGCGACGGCGAGGGTGACGGCAAACTCGCGGAACAGACGGCCAACGATATCGCCCATAAACAGCAGCGGGATCAGCACGGCGATCAGCGAGATGGTGAGGGAGATAATGGTAAAGCCGATCTCGCCCGCCCCTTTCAGGGCCGCCGCCAGCGGCTTTTCGCCTTTCTCGATATAGCGCGAGATGTTCTCGATCACCACAATCGCGTCATCCACCACGAAGCCGGTGGCGATGGTCAGCGCCATCAGCGTCAGGTTGTTGATGGAGAAATCAAAAAAGACCATCACCGCAAAGGTGCCGACCAGCGACAGCGGCACCGCCACGGCGGGAATGATGGTCGCCGGCACGTTACGCAAAAACAGGTAGATGATCATCACCACCAGCGCGATCGCCAGCATCAGTTCAAACTGAGTGTCGGAGACCGAAGCGCGAATATTGCTGGTACGGTCAGAGAGCACCTTCACGCTGACCGATTTCGGCAGGCTGTCGATAAGCTGCGGCAGCATCGCGCGGATGCTGTCTGCCGTATCGATGATATTGGCCCCCGGCTGGCGCTGGACGTTCATCACGATCGCCTGCTGCCCGTTAGCCCATGCTCCGAGCCAGCTATTTTCCGCCCCCTGTTCCACGGTGGCGACATCCCCCAGACGGACGGGGGCGCCGTTCTGGTAGGCGATAATCAGCTGACGGTACTCGTCGGCGGATTGCATCTGATCGTTGGCCGAGAGCGTGACCGCGCGGCTCGGGCCATCCAGCGAGCCTTTCGCCGAGTTCACGTTGGCGCTGCTGATGGCGGTGCGCACGGTTTCGCTGCTCAGGCCCAGCGCGGCGATAGCCTGGGCGTTCAGCCTGACGCGAACCGCCGGGCGTTGTCCGCCCGCCAGGGTCACCAGCCCGACGCCGGAGACCTGAGAAATTTTCTGCGCCACCCGGGTTTCGACCATATCTTCCACCTGGGTCATTGGCATGGCGGATGAGGTGACGGCGAGGGTCATGATCGGCGGATCGGCCGGATTCACTTTGCTGTAAACCGGCGGGTTGGGCAGATCGGACGGCAGCAGGTTGGTGGCGGCGTTAATCGCCGCCTGCACTTCCTGCTCGGCGACGTCCAGCGCGAGGGTGAGCTGAAATTGCAGCGTGACCACGGAGGCGCCGCCCGAACTTTGCGAGGACATCTGCTTTAAGCCGGACATCTGCCCGAACTGACGCTCCAGCGGGGCGGTAATGGCCGAGGTCACCACATCCGGGCTGGCGCCCGGGTAGAGGGTGATGACCTGAATCGTCGGGTAATCCACCTCCGGCAACGCGGAGACCGGCAGGAAGCGGTAGCCAATGATCCCCGCCAGCAGGATCGCCACCATCAACAGCGTCGTGGCGACAGGGCGCAAGATAAACAGGCGTGACGGGCCACCTGTGGCGCCTGGCGGTAACACCTGCATCAGGATGCCGCTCCCTGTTTTTTGTGCTGTCCTCTGGCGGGTTGTTCCCTGGCTGCTGCGTTGTCATGGGCCTCAACCACCTCAACTTTGGCCCCGTCGGTCAGGCGATCGATGCCGTCCGTGACCACCCGGTCTCCCGCCGACAGTCCGGCGCCGATCGTCACGGTCTGGCTGTCCTGGATCCCGGTTTTGACCAGATGCTTACTGACCTTGTTGTCGCTGTCCAGCACCCAGACGAAGTGCCCTTCGTTCCCCATCTGCAGGGCTGCCGTTGGGATCACCACCGCATTTTCCTCGGTGGCGACCAGCATCCGCGCGTTGACGAACTGGTTCGGGAAGAGGGCGTCATCCTGATTAGTGAAGCGGGCTTTCAGCTTGATGGTGCCGGTGGTGGCGTCTATCTGGTTGTCGAGGCTCAGCAGTGAACCTGCGCTGAGCTTGTGCGTGTTGGTGCGGTCCCAGGCTTCCACCACCAGCGGGCTGCCGGTTTTCTGCGCCTGAAGCACGGTGGCGATATCGCTTTCCGGCAGGGTGAAGACGACATCGATCGGGTGAGTCTGGGTGATGACCACGATCCCGGTGGTGTCTCCGCTGGCGATCTGGTTGCCGATATCGACCTGCTTCAGGCCGACGCGGCCGTCAATCGGCGCGACGATCCGGCTCCAGTCGAGCTGCAACTGTGCGCTGGCGACGGAGGCTTCATCGGCCTTGATGGTGCCCAGGGTTTCGCTGACCAGCGATTGCTGGGTGTCCAGATCCTGACGCGACACCAGGCTGGTTTTCGCCAGCTGCTGGTAGCGTGCTAAATCGCGCCGGGCGTTGGCGAGCGTCGCTTTGTCTTTTGCCAGCTGTCCCTGGGCCTGAGCCAGCGCGACCTTAAACTGGCTGGGATCGATCTCGGCCAGCAGGTCTCCGGCTTTCACCTGCTGCCCCTCGCTGAAGTGCAGCGCCAGCAGCTGGCCGTCCACCCGGCTGCGTACCGTCACGGTATTGGCCGCGGTTACGGTGCCAAGACCTGAGAGATAACGAGGAACCGCTTTGCTGACCGCCGTCGCCGCCTGAACCGGCGCCAGCGCGCCGCCGCGCATACCGTGACGCCCGCCGCCTGCTGAACGCTGCGGCTGGCTGCTGGCACCCGCAGGCGCTGTGGTTTGGCTGGACTGACGGTGCCAGTACCCGGCGGCGGCAAGCACCACCACAATGATGCCAGCGGCGATTGCCCAGCGGGATTTGTTACTGCCTTTCATCGTTATACGTTCTCATCCTGAAACACTGCGGGGAATGATACTAGTTTAGTCAGCGAGGGCAGCAGAAAAATGGAGGAAATATGGAAGACTGTCTGGAATTGTCCGAATGGGGACGATGCGGCCAGACTTAAGTAAAATGGCGGCGTCAACGCGGGTCAGGGGCGGGTAACGCCCCTGGCCGCGGCCTAGCGGAACATCACCTGCGCCCAGCGCGCCAGCCCGGCGGTTACCGAGCCGAAATCATCGCCGCCGGCAATCGGGATCCCCGGCAGCTGCGCCGCCAGCGCGTTTTTGATCAGCGGCGAGCGGGCGCTGCCGCCGGTCAGGTAAATCACATCCGGCCGCTCTTTCGCGTTTTCCAGCGCCAGCTGGACCTGCTCCAGAATCCGCTGCAGCGGCTGGGCAAGGGCCGCCTCCAGCCCCTGCTGTGAAATGAACGTCGCCAGCGTATCGCTGATAAACGGCAGTGAAACCGCATGCTCAGCACGATCCGAAAGGGCGATTTTACTCTCTTCAGCGCAGCGTACCACCCGGTAGCTCAGACGCTGACGCCACACTTTATACAGCAGGGCGACCTTCTCTGCGTCCTGCGCATCACGCATCAGGTCATTCAGCAGGCGGCCGTTGGCGGCGCTATAGAAATCGCTTTGCGCCGGGACGTCGTTGATGGCGATGGCGTTCCACCACGGCAGGATCGGCAGGGCGATACCTTTTTCCGTCTGTCCACCCATGCCGAGCAGCGGCATCAGGCTCCTGAAGGCCAGCGCAATATCCAGGTCGTTACCGCCGACGCGACACCCGCTGTGGCCGAGCAGGCTGTTTTCACGATCGCGGCGCTGATGCCACTGTGGTCCCATCAGCAGCAGCGAGCAGTCGGTGGTGCCGCCGCCGATATCCACGACCAGCACGCGCTTTTCTTCCGTCAGCGTGGCTTCAAAATCCAGCCCGGCCGCCACCGGCTCGTACTGGAATACCACGTCATGAAAACCGGCGCGGTGCGCGGCGCGTTCGAGGATCCCCTGCGCCTGCTGGTTGGCGTCATCGCCGCCCAGACCCTGGAAGTTAATCGGACGACCGATTACCGCCTGGCGGATTGTTTCAGGAACCTGCGTCTGCGCCTGATGACGGATGTGCAGCATCATGGCGCACACCAGATCTTCAAACATCGCCACCTGCTGCGGCTTCAGGCCGCTGGCGCCCAGAAACGATTTCGGTGATTTAACGAAGTAAACGTCCTCGGGATCTTCAATATAGTGTCCGAGGGACGCGAGACCGAACTGGACGCTGGAAGGGGTCACATCGATATCTTCTTCACGGTTAAAGCTGACCGCCCGACGCAGCAGCGTCTGGGTCTCCGCGGCGGTCGCCGGAACCTGATGATGACGGAACAGCCATTCGCTCACCGCTTCACGGGTTGGCGCGCAGAGCATTGAGGGCAGCAGGGCGCTCCCGTTCTCCATTTTCAGCAGCTGCGGCTGGCCGTTTTGCATAACGGCAACCGAACAGTTTGCCGTGCCGTAGTCGAATCCAATAAACACAATAAATCCCCTTGCCAGTGAGAAGGGGCGAGACTTTAGCGAAATGTCTCTCTGGCGACAACAGGAATATGAAAGCAAGGCACGGCAGCGCCTTTCGGTTTATGCTGGGCAGAACAGAAAAGGAGCTGCGATGTATACCCTCAACTGGCAACCCCCTTATGACTGGCAGTGGATGTTTGGCTTTCTTGCCGCACGTGCGGTCACGGCGGTAGAGACCGTCACCCCGCAGTACTATGAGCGTAGTTTTGCCTGTGACGGGCATCAGGGGGTGTTCCGCGTGACGCCGGAGCCTGCACACCACGCCCTGACGGTGACCTTCAGCCCGGGGCTGCTCCCGGTGGCGCAGAGCTGCCTCGCGCGGATTGCACGTCTGTTCGACCTGGCCTGCGATCCGCAGCAAATCACCCAGGCGCTGGGTACGCTTGGTGCGGCAAGGCCGGGGCTGCGTCTGCCCGGCGCGATGGATGCCTGGGAGCAGGGGGTGAGGGCGATCCTCGGGCAGCTGGTCAGCGTGGCGATGGCGGCAAAACTGGCGGCACGGGTGGTGGCCCGCTATGGCGAGCCTGTTGCGGATAACCCGGCGTACCTCGGTTTTCCCTCACCGGCGGTGCTGGCGGCCGCTGAACCGCTGGATCTAAAGGCGCTCGGCATGCCGCTCAGGCGCGCGGAGGCGTTAATTGCGCTGGCTCAGTCGGTCGTCGACGGGGATTTCCCGTTCACCGCGCCAGCGG
>JAFACP010000449.1 GCA_023425455.1 Pseudomonadota bacterium
TGTTAACGCTGGTTGATTCTCTGGTCATGGGCTGTGCGGTACTGATTGTGATGTCGACCCAAATCAGCTGGCAGCTGACGCTGCTGGCCTTGCTGCCAATGCCGGTGATGGCGCTGGCGATTAACCGTTACGGCGAGCAGCTACATGAGCGCTTTAAGCTCGCGCAGGCGGCGTTTTCATCGCTTAACGATCGTACCCAGGAGAGCATGACCAGTATCCGGATGATCAAGGCCTTCGGCCTCGAAGACCGGCAGTCGGCGCAGTTTGCGGCCGACGCGGCAGATACCGGAGCGAAAAATATGCGTGTCGCCCGTATTGATGCCCGTTTTGATCCGACAATTTATATCGCGATCGGCATGGCGAACCTGCTCGCCATCGGCGGCGGCAGCTGGATGGTGGTGCAGGGGACGCTAACCCTGGGACAACTGACCAGCTTTGCGATGTATCTCGGGCTCATGATTTGGCCGATGCTGGCGCTGGCGTGGATGTTCAATATTGTCGAGCGTGGCAGCGCCGCGTATAGCCGCATTCGGGCTATGCTGGCCGAGGCGCCAGTGGTGGATGACGGCAGCGAACCCGTCCCCGGGGGACGCGGCATTGTGACCGCGGATATTCGCGCATTTACCTATCCGCATACCCAGCGTTGCGTGCTGGAAAATGTCAGCTTTACCCTGCAACCCGGTCAGATGCTGGGGATCTGCGGCCCGACCGGTGCCGGGAAAAGCACCGTTCTGGCCCTGCTTCAGCGCCACTTTGATGTGACGCAGGGCGATATTCGCTTCCACGATATTCCGCTCACCCGCCTGCTTCTGGACGGGTGGCGCAGTCGTCTGGCGGTGGTGAGTCAGACGCCGTTCTTATTCTCTGATACGGTGGCCAACAATATTGCTCTTGGCCGGCCATCCGCCACCCAGGCGGAAATTGAACACGTGGCGCGCTTAGCCAGCGTGCATGACGATATTCTGCGTCTGCCGCAGGGCTATGACACCGAGGTGGGCGAGCGTGGGGTGATGCTTTCCGGCGGCCAAAAACAGCGGCTATCCATTGCGCGCGCCCTGCTGCTGAATGCCGAAATCCTGATCCTGGATGATGCGCTTTCGGCCGTCGATGGTCGTACAGAGCATCAGATACTGCATAACCTGCGCCAGTGGGGAGAGGGGCGTACGGTGATTATCAGCGCGCACCGCCTGTCGGCGCTAACGGAAGCCAGTGAAATTTTAGTGCTCCAGCACGGGCATGTTTCCCAGCGCGGACAGCACGAACAGCTGGCCGGGCAGCCGGGCTGGTATCGTGATATGTACCGCTATCAGCAGCTTGAAGCGGCGCTGGATGAGGTGCCGGAAACGGATAAGGAGCCCGCTGATGCGTAAGTTTGGACAACTGTGGCCCACGCTCAAACGCCTGCTGGCCTATGGTTCGCCGTGGCGTAAGCCGCTCTCCGTCGCGGTGCTGTTGCTGTGGATTGCCGCGATTGCCGAAGTCAGCGGCCCGCTACTGATCAGCTACTTTATCGACAACATGGTGGCGAAAGGCTATCTCCCTCTGGGGCTGGTTGCGGGGCTGGCGGTGGCCTATGTCGGCCTGCAGCTTCTGGCGTCGTCGCTGCATTATGTGCAGTCCCTGCTGTTTAACCGGGCGGCTGTGGGCGTGGTGCAGCAGCTGCGAACGGATGTGATGGATGCGGCGCTGCGACAGCCGCTAAGCGAGTTTGACACCCAGCCGGTGGGACAAGTGATCTCTCGCGTCACCAATGATACGGAGGTGATCCGCGATCTCTACGTCACCGTGGTGGCGACGGTGTTACGAAGCGCGGCGCTGATTGGTGCCATGCTGGTGGCGATGTTCAGCCTCGACTGGCGTATGGCGTTAGTGGCGATCACCATCTTCCCGGCGGTGCTGATCGTGATGGTCATCTATCAGCGCTACAGCACGCCGATTGTCCGCCGCGTACGCGCCTATCTGGCCGATATTAACGATGGCTTCAACGAAGTGATCAACGGCATGAGCGTTATTCAGCAGTTCCGTCAGCAGGCGCGCTTCGGCGAGCGAATGGGGGAGGCCAGCCGTTCTCATTATATGGCGCGAATGCAAACGCTACGCCTCGATGGTTTCCTGCTGCGCCCGCTGCTGAGCCTCTTTTCGGCGCTGGTGCTGTGCGGTTTGTTGATGCTGTTTGGACTCAGCGCCAGCGGAACCATCGAAGTTGGCGTCCTGTACGCCTTTATTAGCTATCTTGGTCGTCTTAACGAGCCGCTGATTGAGCTGACGACCCAGCAGTCGATGCTGCAGCAGGCAGTGGTCGCCGGAGAGCGCGTCTTTGAGCTGATGGACAGGCCGCGTCAGACATACGGCGCGGATGAGCGTCAGCTGCAGAGTGGCGCAATTGCTTTCGATCGTGTCTCCTTCGCCTATCGCGATGATCGGCTGGTTCTGCAGGACATCTCGCTTGATGTCCCTTCCCGTGGTTTCGTTGCGCTGGTGGGCCACACCGGAAGTGGCAAAAGCACGCTTGCCAGTCTGCTGATGGGGTACTACCC
>JAFACP010000083.1 GCA_023425455.1 Pseudomonadota bacterium
CGGTTCGGCGTTAGGGCTGATTTCAACTAAATCTACTCCAGCCTCTTCAGCTTTTTCGATTGCTTCTCTCAGACTCACAATACCCAGCTGCTCGCCTTCCAGACCTGTTAAGCGAACTTCTTGCGCGCGAATTTCGCCATTAATACGATTCGGACGCGCCGTTTGAACTCGTTTTCCGCCTTTAATACCTTATTCCTCCAGTTGTTGAAGACTGCGGCTGCGAATCTCTTGTTGCAGCTTCTCAATCACTTCACTTACGTCCAGGCTGCCCAGGTCTTTACCACGGCGGGTGCGAACGGCCACTTTGCCTGCTTCCACCTCTTTATCACCACAGACCAACATATACGGAACACGACGTAAAGTGTGCTCGCGGATTTTAAAGCCAATCTTCTCATTTCTCAAGTCTGCTTTTACGCGAATGCCCGCATTTTGTAGTTTCTGCGTCAATTCTTTGACGTATTCAGACTGAGAATCCGTAATGTTCATCACCACTACCTGCACTGGCGCCAGCCAGGTCGGGAAGAAGCCGGCGAACTCTTCGGTCAGGATGCCGATAAAGCGCTCCAGAGAACCGAGAATTGCACGGTGGATCATCACAGGAACCTGACGCTCGTTATCTTCGCCAACATAAGAGGCGCTTAAACGCTGCGGCAGAGAGAAGTCCAGCTGTACAGTACCGCACTGCCATGCGCGATCGAGACAGTCATACAGGGTAAATTCAATTTTCGGACCGTAGAATGCGCCTTCACCCAGTTGATATTCAAACGGGATACCATTCTCTTCCAGCGCGACGGCCAGATCCGCTTCAGCACGATCCCAGGTCTCATCGCTACCGATGCGTTTTTCCGGACGCGTTGAGAGCTTGACGACGATTTTCTCGAAGCCGAAGGTGCTGTACATATCGTAGACCATACGAATACAGGCGTTAACTTCATCACGTACCTGATCTTCCGTACAGAAAATATGCGCATCATCCTGAGTAAAGCCACGTACGCGCATCAGACCATGCAGCGCACCTGATGGCTCGTTGCGATGGCAGCTACCGAACTCCGCCATACGCAGCGGCAGATCGCGGTAAGATTTCAGGCCCTGGTTGAAGATCTGCACGTGGCCCGGGCAGTTCATTGGCTTGATGCAGTATTCACGGTTCTCTGAAGAGGTGGTGAACATTGCATCTTTGTAGTTGTCCCAGTGGCCGGTTTTCTCCCACAGCACGCGATCCATCATGAATGGACCTTTCACTTCCTGGTACTGGTACTCTTTCAGCTTGGAGCGCACAAACGTTTCCAGCTCACGGAAAATCGTCCAGCCGTCGTTGTGCCAGAACACCATACCCGGCGCCTCTTCCTGCATATGATACAGGTCGAGCTGCTTACCGATCTTACGGTGGTCGCGTTTAGCGGCCTCTTCCAGACGCTGCAGATACGCGTTGAGGGCTTTTTTATCTGCCCACGCGGTACCATAAATACGTTGCAACATCTTATTGTTGCTGTCGCCACGCCAGTAAGCGCCTGCAATTTTCATCAGTTTAAAGTGATGGCAGAAGCGCATATTTGGCACGTGCGGCCCACGACACATGTCAACGTATTCTTCATGATGGTACAGGCCAGGCTTATCATCATGAGAGATATTTTCATCAAGAATAGAGACTTTGTAGCTCTCGCCGCGCTTCACGAAGGTTTCACGCGCTTCGTGCCAGCTGACTTTCTTCTTGATGACGTCATAATTCGTTTCAGCGAGCTCGTGCATACGTTTTTCGAGCGCGTCAATATCTTCCTGGGTCAGGGTGTGGTCAAGATCAACGTCATAATAGAAGCCGTTATCAATGACCGGACCGATCGCCATTTTGGTGTTTGGCCACAGCTGTTTAATCGCATGACCTAAAAGGTGCGCGCAGGAGTGACGAATGATCTCCAGTCCTTCTTCGTCTTTGGCTGTGATGATCGACAGCGTTGCATCGCTTTCCATCACATCGGACGCATCAACCAGTTCACCATTCACACGGCCGGCGATGGTCGCTTTCGCGAGGCCAGGACCGATATCCAGGGCAACATCCATTGGGCTAACAGCGTGGTCGTAATGGCGTTGGCTGCCATCAGGAAGAGTAATTACAGGCATTTTATATCCTTATTTGCAGTGATGCCCCACACATAAGAGCATATACAAAGAAAATAATCGTGGTTTTACAATAGATTACGACACCATCTGACCAACAATCGTCAAATTGGTTCGCCATCATATACTTAGCGGAATCGGACAATGACGGATTCACGAAAAGCCCGTCAATGTTAACACTATCAACAAGGGGAATGCACCCTCTGCGGCCAGATTGATCCAGGCCTTTCGTATGAGATTGCGCCAGGGGGTGCATCCTGGCTCGAAATCCCGACGCGCTGTACTAATATTGAACAGGTCCACAACCCAAAGGGGCACCACATGAACGTATCCAGTAGAACTGTCGTGATATTGAATATAGTTTCTGCCACATGTATTGCTCATCCTTGCCGACCGGTTTCACTGGTTTTGACCACCACATACCCTACTCGCCCGCGCACTTTGCCGCGCGCTTTGATACACTGTCGGTATCAACTGAGAAGGTTTAGGTTATGCCGACAAAGCGATTTGCTGTAAAACACTGGAAAATGGTGCTGGTTCTGATTGCTATCTGCGGCGCAATGTTGCTGTTGCGCTGGGCCGCGATGATTTGGGGCTAAAAGGATATCGCTGAATGAAAATCTGCTCACAGCAGTAATGCAATAATATTATATTGCTAATACGCAATACTGTTCATCACGTAGATTTTAGTTTGTTTACAGACAGCTGACGAATAAAAAAACCGGTACCGCAAACGCCGGTTTTTTTTAACGAGTGGGAACACGTTGGTATTCAATAAGGTGAAATAAACGGATCAGGACCACTCTCCGGCAACCAGTTTATGTACATCAAAGGCGTCATTCATTGACTGGCCGGTAGACTGAGAGCCTGGGGCGATGTTCGAACCGGCTTCTACGTCAGAGGCTTTGGTTATACCGATATGGCTGTTGGCGTCACTGGCAGGTTGGGTCATTTGATCAGCAGCGAATACGCCAAAAGACAGTGCGGAAAGCACCATTGCTGCTGCAGCAGTTTTGATTTTATTCATAATCGTTATTCTCTTTCTGAATTAATGCAGAACGACTTAAGGCAAAATTTTGCCTGTGATCTTAGTGTAGATCTGGATCACACTTTTGCCTAGTCTGTTTATTTATCAATTCGTGTCAAATAAGCACCACAACTTTCGCCTGGCTTAATTATGAAGAAATTATGGAGATATTGTCAGACCAATTAATTTAAAACGGCGTTCAATATAAAATAACACAGAAAGGGAAAATGAAAATCGGGCCGATATTATTACGGCCCGATAACATTACATTTTGTAGCCGAGAGAAACCGTGGTTCTGCGGTCAGTATGCTCTGGCGCAGAGTCCGGTGGAGACGAGTTCCAGGTTACGTTGTACGCGACTTTCAAACCAAAGTGCTCATTGATAGCCACGTTCAGCGCAGTCTCTGAGTTCAGCGTTGTATCATCCGCACCGAATACCGACACACCCTGGGTAAATTTGGTGTTGTCTGTCATCTGCCAGGCATAAGTCCCTGACGCATAACCCAACGGCTGAGTTTTGGTCTCACCGTCCGTGTATTCGTCGTAACGTACGCCCGGACCAAATTCAAAGCGGAAGCTATGCACAGGCCCGTTCAGGAACTGACGACCATAACCGGCGGTGAAGACGTCACGCTGGCGATAGCCATTGTACCGGTCGGTGAGCCAGCTCGCCTGGCCAAACAGGTAGTCATAGTCAGTCAGGTTGTAGCGGCTACGCCCGCCAAGCGCGTATTTCTCAGACGAGCGTTCATCGTTCGCGGAGGTATTGCTGGCATTCCCCCACAGCGACCAGGCAGTCGTGTTACCGTACCAGGTTAGCGTGCTGTCAGCGGTCAGGGAGGAACTTTTCGTGTTACCCGACTGTGCCAGATACCCGGCATTCAGGTTACCTTCAAACGGTTTTTTCGCCGTGGTGGGATCGTCCATGACAGTAAAAACGGAATCATCGGCGCTTGCATTCAATGACGCAAACACGCCACCCGCCAGCATCAGTGCAGCAGGTACTGTCTTCAAAAGCTTCATTTATTAAGGAGTCCGTACAACAATAAAAGAGACCATCACGGTCCCGGAAACTTTCTTGAGGATCAATGACAAGCGTCCAGAGAAAGGTAACAAATTATAAAAAGGCGCAAATAACATAGCAATGCTTTCTCGTTTTATTTTTTGAATAAGAACGATCTTAAATAGATTTTTATTTTATAAAAGCCATCGCGTTTTTTTGTCAGCATTCATTTTTAAAATCATACTGTTATTTACTTTGTCTTCCTGTCAATTGGTGCCAGGCTTACTGCACCCCATGCTAAAAGGAGGTTAAAGATGGTTTCAATTTACACATTAACGCTCTCCCCTTCTCTCGATTCTGCAACCCAAACGCCGCAAATTTACCCGGAAGGTAAACTGCGCTGCAGCGCCCCCGTGTTCGAACCGGGGGGTGGCGGCATCAACGTGGCCCGCGCGATTACGCATCTTGGTGGCCGCGCGACCGCAATTTTCCCTGCAGGCGGCGCCACCGGCGAACACCTGGTCTCACTCCTTGCGGATGAAAACGTGGCCGTTGAAACCGTCCCTGCCGAGGACTGGACCCGACAAAACCTCCACGTCCACGTTGAGTCCAGCGGCGAGCAATACCGTTTTGTGATGCCCGGCGCCAGGTTACGTGATGATGAGTTTCGTCAACTCGAAGAAAAGGTGCTGGCCATTGAGAGTGGGGCTCTGCTTGTTATTAGCGGCAGCCTGCCTCCCGGCGTCAAAACAGACAAGCTTACGCAGTTAATCCGCGCGGCACAGCAGCGCGGTCTTCGCTGCATTGTCGACAGTTCAGGCGACGCACTGCATGCAGCATTAGAGCCGGGTCAGCTTGAGCTGGTGAAGCCGAATCAGAAAGAGTTAAGCGCACTGGTTAACCGCGAGTTAAGTCAGCCTGATGATGTG
>JAFACP010000102.1 GCA_023425455.1 Pseudomonadota bacterium
TCGCCCGCGTCTCGCGTGGCAGAACCATTCGTGAATTTGTCACCGGTGTGCTGTTTGTCCCGGCCGGCTTCACGCTGATGTGGATGACGGTGTTTGGTAACAGCGCCATTTACCTGATCATGAACAAGGGGGCGACGGATCTCGCCAACACCGTTCAGCAGGATGTGGCGCTGGCGCTGTTTAATTTCCTCGAGCATTTCCCGTTCTCTTCGGTGCTGTCGTTTATCGCCATGGCGATGGTGATTGTCTTCTTCGTCACCTCGGCGGACTCCGGCGCGATGGTGGTTGACACCCTGGCGTCGGGCGGCGTGGCGAATACGCCGGTCTGGCAGCGCATCTTCTGGGCCGTGCTGATGGGGATCGTCGCCATTGCGCTGCTTATCGCGGGTGGCCTGAGCGCGCTGCAGACGGTGACTATCGCCAGTGCGCTACCGTTCTCGGTGATCCTGCTCATTTCGATATATGGGCTGCTGAAGGCGCTTCGACGTGATTTGACCAAACGTGAAAGCCTGAGTATGGCGACCATTGCGCCAACCGCCGCGCGGAACCCTATCCCGTGGCAGCGCAGGCTGCGCAATATTGCCTATCTGCCGAAGCGCTCTCTGGTGCGACGTTTTATGGATGAGGTGATTAAATCGTCGATGACGCTGGTTCAGGAGGAGCTGAATAAACAGGGCACCCTGAGCCATATCAGCGATACAGCAGAGGATCGTATTCGCCTGGAGGTGGATTTAGGCAATGAGCTTAACTTCATTTATGAGGTGCGGCTGCGCGGGTACAACTCGCCGACCTTCGCGCTCGCGGCAATGGAGAATGACGATCAGCAGGCAGAACAGCATAAATACTACCGGGCTGAAGTCTATCTGAAAGAGGGTGGTCAGAATTACGATGTGATGGGCTGGAACCAGGAGCAGTTAATTAACGATATTCTGGACCAGTATGAAAAACATCTGCATTTTCTGCATTTGGTTCGATAACCGATTACAGCCGCCCGGTCGGGCGGCTTTTTTGTGGCTGAACGCACAGCAAAAGGGAAGGGGTGAAGATGATTTCGCGCTGGCAATGGGTACTGACGCAGGTTTTTAAAAAGCTCTGGTTCCGGGCGACGCTCTTTGCCATTGCCGCGGTCATTACCGCGCTGCTCTCCATTCTTTTTAAATCGATGATACCCGCCTCTTTTTCGGTGCGTATTGGGGCCGAGGCGGTCGACAATATTCTCAATATCCTGGCGTCGAGTATGCTGGCCGTGACCACTTTCTCGCTCAGTATTATGGTTTCAGCATATGGGTCGGCAACGACCAACGTCACGCCGAGGGCGACACGGCTGGTGGTGGAGGATGTCACCACCCAAAACGTTCTGGCGACATTTATTGGCTCTTTCCTGTTTAGCCTGGTGGGGATCATCGCCCTGAATATGGGCGCTTACGGGGAGCGAGGGCGCGTGATTTTATTTGTCGTCACGCTGGTGGTCATTGCCCTTATTTTATTGACGCTGTTGCGCTGGATCCAGCATCTGACCTCCCTTGGGCGGGTCGGGGAAACCACGGCAAAAGTTGAGCGGGCGGCAATCGAAACCTTTATCGCCCGCGCGCAAAATCCCTGTCTTGGCGGTTATCCGTGGCTTGAAAGTCATATCCAGCCTCAGGGGACCGAGGCCATATATCCGCAGGCTATCGGCTACATCGAACATATTGATATTGGCAGGCTGGCTTCTGTACTGGCGGACAGCCCCGCGCATCTCTATCTCATTGCGCAGGCGGGGAGTTTTGTCCATCCCTCCCGGCCGGTGATGTATATCACAGCGAAGGCGGGCAGCGCGCTTCACGCGCAATGCCTCTCAGCGCTGAGCGTGTCAGACGTTCGCTCATTTAGCCAGGATCCCCGTTTTTGCCTGTGCGTGATGGCGGAAATTGCCTGTCGTGCCCTTTCGCCTGCGGTCAATGATCCCGGCACCGCCATCGATGTGATTGGGCGCGGCGTCAGGGTGTTGTCGGAATATGCCCGCCATCAGGTGGACAAACGCGACGTGGCGTATCCCGCTATCCATATTGCGCCGCTGTCGGCGAGCCACCTTCTGGACGACTTTTTTTCGCCCATCGCCCGTGACGGAGCGGGGATGCGGGAGATCCCCATTCGTTTACTGAAAAGTCTGGCGATGCTGAGCCAGGCCTGGCCGGATCTCTTTGAAAAGGCCGCCGCCGGTCATGCTCGTGAAGCGCTGGAGTATATTGAAAGGGCCAACTACACCGCCTCAGATAAGGCACGTATTCTCGCGCTGTATCACAGTTTATTTCCACCGATTAAATAAATGATCGCCGCCTCATAATACAAGCACCGTATAGACTATCGCCAGAAAAGCGATAAATAAAAGGAGCATTGCGGCGATCGCAAATGAGGTGGAGTCCTGAATGTAAGAGCGTTCGTCACCTTTCATTGGACCGAACAGCATAATCCAGATAAATATCGCCGTTACGGAAATAACAACAACAGAAATGAAGAACAGAATGTCTTTCAAATCAAGACCCTCAACCTTTTCGATGACCCGCCAGCGATAATTTTGTGTTTGCTGGCAAATTATAGCCTGGCACGCGCACAGACGTCATCCTGCCAGAATCTGCCGGCTATCCTGCACCAACCGCTAGCGCGCCGATGTCGCCATCAATTTAGCCAGCTCATCGCGACTGAGTGATTTCGAAAAATACCATCCCTGGATCAGCGCATCACGGTATTTTTCGGCAATAAATGCATATTGTATTTCCGTTTCGACACCTTCAAACACCAGCGTCTTATTGAGTTTTGCCAGCGCATCGCAAAAGATGACGAAAATATCCTGCTTATAATGCTCACTGATGCCATCGACAAGTGATTTGTCTATTTTGATTTCATCATATTCCAGCTGCGACAGCCTGGCGATGTTAGAGTTTTGTACGCCGAAATCATCAATCGATATTTTAACGCCGAGGGATTTTAGTGCCTTGCAAAAGGTATCGAGCGTCTGGTCATGGGCGACCGCTTTTTCCGAGAGTTCTATTTTTATTAACGACAGTGGAATGTTATTGAGCAGGCACTCACGACGTAAAAAATTAATGAAATTACCGTCTTCAATTTCCGTTCTGCCGACATTCAGGGAAATAATCAGCTGGTGTTTCAGCGCCAGTCCGGCGATTTCGGAAAAACATTGCTTAATGGTGCTGGTATAATAATCAGTATAGCGCCCCATCTTTTCAATTAATGGGATAAAAAGTTCCGGCGAAACATCCGGATAGTTTTTATCCCGCCAGCGGGATAATACCTCAACGCCGACTACTTTCTGGTCGCGGATACGCATGATGGGCTGGTAATTAACGCCAATGGCATTCTCTTTTATCGCCTTTACCAGAGAGCGCTCCAGGGAGAAACGATCTTCATACAGCCGGAGAGTAAAGAGAGCCAGCGCCAGCCAGATAAAGTATAAGCAGGCGCACAGGAGAATAAAGATCGTCAGGGACAGTGAGGCCAGACCGGCATCATGATGGCTGACGATAACGCAGAGATCCCAGTTTGCACTGCACTCTGACACCCTCAGGGTGAACAGCCTGGCGCTCAGCACATTTTTATTCTCAGATGACGGTGAGGTTGCAAAAAAGGTTCTGCCGCCATTTTTGGTGGTTGAGCTGAGCGAGTAGCTGGCGGTCACCGGTGAGAATTTATCGTAGGCATAGCGCGAGGTAAAAATAATCATATTTTTATATATCGAGGCATTTCCGGTGAAGAAATCCTTCTGCGATATATTCGCTAATACAAAACCTGATGGTGTCGTATACGTATCCCGGGGGAGGGCAAGCGGAGTCGCCAGTTTACCCCAGAAGGCCGTGCAGCGTATTTTGCCATCTTCAATAAAACCGACATCAGCAAAATAATGGCTGTCGAGTTTTACCTTTCTGTAATCATCAAGGCTCTCTTTACTGCATCCCTGAGCGGTGATCCCTTTGAGAGCCTGCGAAATGTTCTGTGCTAAATCTTCGGAATATTGCAACAACGTGGTGGCGATTTCCCGCTGTTTATCTTTTTGTTGTTCAGCGATGATGGCGTTGATCGCAAATAAAGAAAGGATGACCAAAAGTGTTGAAATAAAAGCAACGGTGATGATTTTTTTCATCTTCCTGTCGTCCTGTCGGCTCCTTCAGTTAATGAATCTTAACACAGCCTGTGCAGCCTACAAGCGCGTGAGCAATGGCCTGTCAGGCGACCTGATTCGGATGTTCTGTCAGCGGTTTCGCGATGATGATAACGCTTTTCCCGTAGCCATCACCTTGCCAGGCAAAATCTCAACTATGCTCTATTCAACGTTGTAAGCGGCGCTGAAAGGGGATGAACCCCGGCTTCAGCATGGCCAGACTGCTTGTTTTTTCTTATTAAGGAAAAATCGTGCGCAACGCTCTTATTTCTGTTCTCAGCGCCTTATTGCTGCTGCTTGCCGGTATCGCGATCATTAACTGGCAGCTATGGCATGTGGAATCATCAGCCACCGCCAGCGCTGCCCGCTCCGCCGTCGATAAAATGGACTCCGTTCTCAAAGAGATCGCCGCTGCAGGTCGCACGGCCACGACGGTGGCCCGGGGAGGATGTACGTCCGCCGGACAGCTGGAGCTGGCCACGGAAGCGGCGCTTAAACCCCATATTCGCGCCATTATGATTGAGAAGCGTGATGGCGCCATCTGCACTTCGCTGCCGGGAAATGGCGTATTGATCGTCCATCCTGAGACCTTACCTGACGAAACGCTGATGCTGCTGACCGCGGATCGGCTGTCAGGCGGCGGAACGATTCTGATTTTTCAGCAGCCGCTTGGCGACGGGCGGGTGATGATCAGCGTCAGCGATGTGCACCTGCGTGAGGGCATTATCGGCGCCTCTCAGGTCGCCAGCCTGGCGCTGGTGGTGGGCAAACAGATGCTGCATCAGGCTGGAAGCGTTAGCGCTTACCCCCCTGCGGACAGTACGCTGGTGCTCACATCATCAACGCAGTTCCCCTTCAGTATGGCGTGTCAGCCTCCCGCCTTTTTTAGTCTGGCAAGGCTACAGCAGCAGGGATGGAGCCTTATTCTGCTGGTCCTGTTTCTTTCCGCTATGGTCGGTGTGCTGCTGCGGCGCTATCTGGGTAACAGTGCCACGTTTGAGGATGATTTACGCAAGGCCATTATCAGAGGCGAGATCGTTCCCTATTATCAGCCGATCGTCAACGGCGATACCGGAGGGTTATACGGCGTTGAGGTGCTGGCAAGGTGGAAACACCCAAAATCGGGGTTTATTCCGCCGGATATCTTTATCCCCATCGCGGAGCGCAGTGGCTTGATCGTCCCGTTGACCAAAGGGCTGATGGCGACGGTGGTCAGTCAGTTAAAGCCGCTACTGCCTAAGCTGCCTGACGATTTTCATATCGGCGTGAATATTAGCGCCAGGCATATCAACGCTCCCTCTTTTATCGGAGACTGCAGCGACTTTGAACAAGGATTCCACGGCAAAAAAGTGAAGCTGGTGCTTGAGATCACCGAGCGGGAGCCGTTAATCGATAACCCTCATCTGATTGAAAATCTTAATACTTTGCACAAAGCAGGGTTTGTGATCGCGCTGGATGATTTTGGCACCGGCTATTCGGGGCTATCCTGCCTGAATGCGCTCGCTATTGACTACATCAAGATTGATAAGAGCTTTGTGAACGGTGTGTCGGCGCAAAAAGATTCCACCCTCTTGCTGGACTGCGTGATCGATCTGGCGCGAAAGCTCTCCCTGCACATTGTTGCCGAAGGCGTGGAGACCAGAGAGCAGCTGGATTATCTCAACCGTAATCAGATAACGCTGCTGCAGGGGTACTATTTTGGTAAACCCGTATCCTACATTGATTTTGTCAAAGTGTTGCTCTCAAAGCCCCGCGAGGAGGTCAACCTGAACGCGAAATCCAGCGTTGACAGCCACCGGGCCTGAGATCCACACCCTTTGCGGCACAAAAAAAAGCCCACTCATAAGTGGGCAAGAAATACTGGAAGCAATGTGAGCAATGTCGTACTGAATACCTGAGTGTTTCGCTCAACTATTCAGTGTTGAGAAAGATAATCTTTCTCAACAAAAGATGCAACCCCACGTTTAATGTGGAACGGCTTATTTTTTGCGGACATAATTTGCGCAATCACACAGTGTGATACTTATCACAAATTTCCTTTCTCTCAGCATGTGCTATCCTTTTCTGTGTCGTTGATTTAATGACAAAAACCATACAGAGAGGAACGTTATGGGAATCATATCCTGGATTATCTTTGGGCTGATTGCGGGGATCCTGGCGAAGTGGATTATGCCGGGCAAAGATGGCGGTGGGTTTATCGTCACCGTAATACTGGGGATTGTCGGCGCGGTTGTCGGCGGCTGGATCAGTACGATGCTTGGTTTCGGCAAGGTCGATGGCTTCAATATCGGCAGTTTCGCCGTTGCGGTGATTGGCGCGTTGGTTGTTCTGTTTGTGTACAGAAAAATCAAAAGCTAAATCGCGGAAGTGTTGAAAGTTGAAAAAGGCTGCCTGAAGGCGGCCTTTTTGCTTATCGGGGTTACCACCAGCCGAACTGCGTACCTGCGACGGCGCCAAGCGCGCCGATCAACATAATGATGGTCGTTTTTCTCACTTATGCCCCCGGCGCGGCGTAACCGCCGACAAAAAACCATGCCAAAAAAATGACCGCCGCTATAAAAATAACGACCGGGAAGAGTATACCTGTTCTCATGTCATCACCTGTCTCAAATTACATAACGCCCCAAAGTGTACGGGGTTAATCGATTGCGAGAAAGCGCGTTTTGCTTTTTCCCTTCTTTTCCTGGTACATGGCGACATCGGCCGCGCGCAATGCGCTGTCTGCGTCGGTGGTGGCAGGGTCGACGTCGACCACCCCGAGGCTTGCGCCAGGATAAACAATATGCACACTGCCTAACCAGTATTCGCCGGCGATACAGGCGCCGATCCGACTTTTGAGCAGGTTAAGTTGCGTCGGTGCATCCTCGCTCCCCTCCTTACTCAGACAGGCGACTAGGAACTCATCGCCCCCGAGGCGACCCACAATATCGTCCTGCGTCTGCGCCTGAACGAGCCGTTTGCCGACCTCAACCAAAAACTGGTCGCCTGCCTCATGGCCGTAAAAATCGTTGATGTGTTTAAAATCATCGAGATCGATAAAGGCGATGATGGCGTGGCGCTTAAGATGGCGCGCCAGCGAGAACAGGGTGGTGAGGTTTTCGAAAATCGCCCGACGATTGGGCAGACCGGTCAGGGCATCGGTGTAGGAGTGGGCAATCAGCGCGGCGTTGGCCTCACGCAACTGCATCACCAGCGACTCTTTTTGAATGTACTGGGCAATCAGCCCGGCAAAAAGGCGCAGCACCTGCTCTGCGCGCTCGCTAAGCTGTTTCTTTGCGGTGCTGGTTGCGCACAAGGTGCCGTACAACGAGCCATCCGCGAGATAAACCGGAATACTCATATAGGTGGTGATACCCAGCGCTTTTGCTGCATCGCACT
This sequence comes from Pseudomonadota bacterium, assembly GCA_023425455.1. Lineage (GTDB taxonomy): Bacteria > Pseudomonadota > Gammaproteobacteria > Enterobacterales > Enterobacteriaceae > Enterobacter. The sequence goes on from JAFACP010000102.1 coordinate 7,535, forward strand.
CTGCCCAGCGTTCGGCGACGTCATTACTGAACACCGTCTCGCTGTCGATTGCGCGTTTACACAGCGTGTCGTCCCAGGGAACGCTCAGCCCCTCCGGGATCTGCATCTGCCTGCTGTTGCGGGCATACATAATATGCTGCAGTCGGGCATTGAGATCGACTTTGGTCAGGTAGGTCGACTCCATGTCGGTCACAATTTCCAGCATCTCCAGTAGCTGTCGTACCAGACTTTCGAGAGATTGCTCGGTGGCGAGAGTTTCTGAAACACGGGCAAGAATAATATCCGACATGACGTAGGTAGACTCCCATACAGAAGACGTCTGCATCTGCATGTTATGCTGAAATTTTCGGCGACCGGCACAGTAAAACATGAATATAAAAAATTTTATATATCGATGAGACGAAGGGGGAGGCGGCAGAGACGAAAAAAAGCCCCGTTGTTGAGACCGGGGCAAAGACATCTTGATTACGGAATGATGTTCTCTGGTCATATCGAGAACATGCCCACTATAGTGTTGAAAAGTGCAGGTTTAATGGAGAAATAATGGAGAAAACTCGACTGAGCCGTTACCCTGACCTTTTGGATAGCTGATAAGGATCACCATCATGAAATATCTGTTGCTGGCCCTGGCGTTGCCGCTGGCTGCCTGTACACCCTCCCGCGACGCGCCGCAACCCCCTCACGCGGCGGGTATGGCAAACCCGGCCTCCGTCTACTGCCTGCAAAAAGGGGGCGAGCAGATCCCGGTACAAAGCCCGCAGGGTGTACGTACTGAGTGCAAATTACCCGGTGGTGAGGTCATTGATGAATGGGAACTTTACCGCCGCGACCATCCGCAACCCGCCAGGTGACAGGGATACACGGACTGCGATACACTTCTCTTTAGGATTATTCTTAGCCATGATTGTGGCGATACACCGTGAGAGAAGTATGTTTCAGTTAAAACCGGGCAGCCTGGCCATCATCATTGGCGCACGTACGACAGCGGGGCGCCGCAATATTGGTAAATCCGTGGAGTTGTTCGGCCTGTGCCAGCCAGGCCAGCGTTTTGTTAACCCGGTAAACGGCGTCATGACGCAGCTTCCGGCCAGCGCAGATCGCGCGCTCTGGCTTGTCACCGGCGACGTTTACGCATTCGATAACCAGCACGGGTTTGCCTTTGTCCGCCAGGAGCACCTGATGCCGCTTTCACCGGACGACGCATCGCAGACGGGTAGCCGCTCACAGCTGACGCAGCCAGTCCGCTAACACCAGAGCATGGTTTTGCGCGGTGCTCTTCGCCGCATACAGCAGCGTTAAGGTCTGTGTTTTTGCCAGCGAGGCCAGACGCCGACCCTCCTGCTGGTGCTGCGTCAGTTCATCGCGATAGGCTTCACAAAAGGCCGTAAAATCGATGGTCTGGCTGTGAAACGCCTTGCGCAGTTCATTCGATGGCGCCAGCGTTTTACACCATTCATCCAGCTGAAGGTCGCTTTTACGCAATCCGCGCGGCCATAATCTGTCGACCAACACCCGATAACCGTCCGTCGCGTCGTGTGGATCGTACACCCGTTTACAGTGAATCATTGCCTCTCCTTCTTAGCATCAGCGCACGTGCGTTCACGATAACACGATGATTTTTCCCACTGATTTTAAGGTATTGTGATATTTGCAGAAGATCGGTAGTCTGAGGTTCCTTATGTTATCTGATAATTCTCTGGCATAAGGAACCCCCTCATGGAACTTTCCCCAATGAAAACCACGCTGCGTATTGCGCTGGTTGGTGATTACAATCACGACGTCATCGCGCATCAGGCCATTCCGCTGGCGATCGA
>JAFACP010000105.1 GCA_023425455.1 Pseudomonadota bacterium
ACGCAGATGCGCGAAGGTGCTGAGCTGCTCGCCTTTTTTCACCAGCACGGCACCGGTTGCCGGGTCGATAATGTCCGCCAGCGCCTTACCGTTGCTCTCTTTCGCCACCTCTTCAGGAGACGGATTCTCCGGCGTGGAGTAGTTCCAGCTCATGTTGAGAACCGGTTCCGGGGTCACGCCGCCTTCTGCGGCGTACAGCTTACGCAGGCGCAGGAAGATACCCGACAGAATTTCGCCGTCGTTCATGGCGATCCCCGGGGCGTCCGCGCCTTTCCAGTGCCACTGCAGCCAGCGGCCGGAGTTAACGATAGAGCCGTTCTCCTCCGCGAAGCAGGTGGAAGGCAGGCGGAACACTTCGGTCTGAATCTTCGACGGATCAACGTCATTCGATTCCCCGTGGTTCTGCCAGAAGGTGGCGGTCTCGGTGTTGAGCGGATCGATCGTGATCAGGTACTTCAGTTTTGACAGAGACTCAACGACTTTATTCTTGTTCGGGAATGAGGCGACCGGGTTAAAGCCCTGGCACAGATAGCCGTTGACCTTGCCCTGATGCATCATCTCGAAATACTGAAGTACGTCGTACCCTTTGTCCCACTTCGGCAACCAGTTAAAGCCCCAGTTGTTATCCACTGTCGCTTTATCGCCGAAGAAGGCTTTCATCATCGAGACGAAGAACTTCGGATAGTTGCCCCAATAGTTGACCTGGCCTTCCAGCAGCGGTTTTGGCGTGTTGGCCGTCAGGTAAGTCTGGAGATCGGTCTGTTTTTCGCTCGGCAGCGTCAGGTAGCCTGGCAGGCTCTGCGATAACAACCCGAGATCGGTCAGCCCCTGGATGTTGGAGTGACCGCGCAGGGCGTTAACGCCGCCACCAGCCATCCCCATGTTGCCAAGCAGCAGCTGAACCATCGCCATCGTACGGATGTTCTGCGCGCCGACGGAGTGTTGCGTCCAGCCGAGGGCGTAGAGGAACGACGCCGTTTTATCGTGCGCGCTGGTTTCAGCGATCAGTTCGCACACTTTCAGGAAGTCGGCCTTCGGCGTCCCGCAAATGTTTTCCACGATGTCCGGCGTATAGCGGGAGACGTGCTCTTTCAGCAGGTTCCACACGCAGCGCGGGTGTTGCAGCGTGGTATCGCGCTTCGCAAAGCCGTTCTCATCCAGCTCGTAGTGCCAACTGGTGCGGTCGTATTTGCGTTTGTTGGCGTCATAACCGCTGAACAGGCCGTCTTCGAAGTGATAGTCCTCACGCACGATCAGGCTGGCGTTGGTGTACGCCTCGGTATATTCACGGTTATATTTTTCGTTGGTCATCAGGTACAGCAATACGCCTGACAGGAAAGTGATGTCAGTACCTGAACGAATAGGGGTGTAGAAATCCGCCACTGACGCAGTACGCGTGAAGCGGGGATCGATAACAATCAGTTTCGCACCGTTGTGGATTTTGGCTTCCATCGCCCAGCGGAACCCGACAGGGTGCGCTTCAGCGGCGTTACCGCCCATCACCACGACAAGGTTGGCGTTCTTGATGTCGACCCAGTGGTTGGTCATCGCACCGCGACCAAATGTTGGAGCAAGACTTGCTACCGTTGGTCCGTGTCAGACACGCGCCTGGTTGTCGACCGCGAGCATACCGAGTGCGCGCGAGAATTTCTGGGTTAAATAACCGGTTTCGTTACTGGATGCGGATGCGCACAGCATGCCGGTTGAGAGCCAGCGGTTAACCGTTACGCCGTCGGCGTTTTGCGCAATAAAGTTGGCATCGCGGTCTTCTTTCATCAGCCTGGCGATGCGGTCGAATGCCTCATCCCAGCTGATTTGCTGCCATTTATCAGAACCAGGAGCACGATACTCAGGGAATTTCAGACGGCTTTCCGAGTGGATAAAGTCCACCAGACCGGCCCCTTTCGGGCACAATGCGCCACGGTTGACCGGATGATCCGGGTCACCTTCGATGTGGAAGATAGACGCTTTGGCGTTTTTGGCACCGTCGCCGAGGCTATACATTAACAGCCCGCAGCCGACGGAGCAGTACGTACAGGTGTTACGGGTTTCACGGGTGCGCAGCAGTTTATACTGCCGCGTTTCCGCCAGCGCGACACCGGGGGCAAAGCCCAGTGCGGCTGCCGTTGTACCTGCCATACCGCCAGCGCAGATCTTAAAGAACTGCCTTCTGCTGACCTGCATGGGTCACTCCTTGGTTTATTCGACATTGCTCAGATATTTCGCTTCATGATGAATAGTTAACCACAAAGCGAGAAATTTGCATTAAACCCTCAGTTCCCCGAGGGGTATAGTCAGAATACCACAATGTCGATGAGCCTGTTCTGGCTGCGTTAAAACAAAGTGAACGTATTATCACCCCATTGATTATGAAGTGTGATATCAATCACGTTATGCGCCTGGGATGTTAAACAGGTGTATCATAGTCACCCGCACCTCTGCGCTCATGGCTTTGGTTAACCAGCCGGAGTGGGTGCTGAAAAGTTGATCCATACTATGCGTGTGGCCTGCGGTTTGTGTTGCAATAGCGGGCCTTTCTCTGTGGTTGCTCAGGAAAACCGTTGTGTCTAAACAAAACCATGCTCCCCGTACCTCGCCGCTGCCCGCGGGCGTCGTGGAACTGTCGGTATACCGGCCCCCTCACATCGCCCAGGCGACGCCCGATTATCTGGCTGAGGAGGTTCCCGTTGCGCTGGTCTACAACGGTATCTCGCATGTTGTGATGATGGCCTCGCCCAAAGACCTTGAGTGGTTTGCCATCGGATTCTCTCTCTCGGAAGGCATTATTGCGCACCCGCAGGAGATCTATGGCATGGATGTCGTGCAGGCC
>JAFACP010000133.1 GCA_023425455.1 Pseudomonadota bacterium
GGAGCAGCTTACCGCGACCGTGAAGCAGAATGCGGATAACGCCCGTCAGGCTTCTCAACTGGCGGAAAGCGCCTCGGAAACCGCCCAGCGCGGCGGCAAAGTGGTCGATGGCGTGGTGAAAACCATGCATGAGATCGCCGGCAGTTCGCAAAAGATTGCCGACATTATCAGCGTGATCGATGGCATTGCCTTCCAGACCAATATTCTGGCCCTGAACGCGGCGGTTGAAGCGGCGCGTGCCGGTGAGCAGGGGCGTGGTTTTGCGGTGGTGGCCGGCGAAGTGCGTAACCTCGCCAGCCGCAGCGCCAATGCGGCGAAAGAGATCAAAACGCTGATTGAAGACTCCGTTTCCCGCGTGGATACCGGCTCGGTGCTGGTTGAAAGCGCGGGGGAGACCATGAATGACATCGTGAATGCGGTCACCCGCGTCACCGACATCATGGGGGAAATCGCCTCTGCCTCTGATGAGCAGAGTCGGGGTATCGACCAGGTGGCGCTGGCGGTATCGGAGATGGATCGTGTCACACAACAAAACGCCGCGCTGGTGCAGGAGTCCGCCACGGCTGCCGCTGCGCTGGAAGAGCAGGCGAGCCGTCTGAAGATGGCCGTCTCGGCGTTTCGTCTTACCTCACTCGCTGTAAACACGGCCGGTTCGCGTACCGCACCTCGCGAAACGACCTCTGCGCCGGTTGCGGTTCGCCAGCGTGCGGTCGCGGCCGGAGAAGAAGAAAACTGGGAAACATTTTGACCGATCGTTGAACTGCGGCTGCTTGCCGCTTAATGGGAGCGTGGATGTTAAATCGTATTCGTATCTCGACCACACTGTTTTTGATTTTGATCCTTTGCGGTGTGTTGCAGGTTGGCAGTAATGGATTGTCTTTTTGGGCGTTTCGCGATGGCTATCAGAATTTACGGGAAGTCGAAACGAGTAATCAGCAGCGCTCAACGCTGGCACAAACGCGTGCCGTGTTGCTGCAGGCAAGCACCGCGCTGAACAAAGCAGGGACGTTAACCGCGTTAAGTTATCCGCCTGACGATATCAAAGCGCTGATGGCGGCGGCGCGTGACAGCCTCGGGCAGGCTGACGGAGCCTTTAAAGCCTTTACCTCGCAGGAGGCGGTAAGTGAAAAAGGGAAGGCGCTGAAGGCCAACCTGCAAAAGAGCTACGCCCAGTGGCGCGGCGATCTGGAGCATCAGGCGACCTGGCTTGAAAACAACCAGCTCTCCGATTTCCTGACCGCGCCGGTGCAGGAGTCGCAGGCGGCATTTGATAACAGCTTTACCGCATGGCAGCAGGACATTAACCAGTTCATCGAACGGGCCGGTGCCGCGAGCCGGACCAGTTACCACATGTCGGGGGTGATTTTCTCGGTAGTGGTCATTCTGGCGGCGCTGCTGACCAGCGCAGCGTTGTTCTGGTCACGCCGGATGATTGTGCAGCCGCTGGCCATCATCAGCAGCCATTTTGACAGCATTGCCAAAGGCGACCTCGCGCGTCCGGTTGCGGTCTACGGCAGAAACGAAATTTCGGCGATTTTTGCCAGCCTGAAGGCGATGCAGGGCGCGCTGCGCGAGACGGTTACCGATGTGCGCCAGGGGAGCTATGCCATGCACACCGGGATCTCCGAGATTGCGGCGGGCAATAACGATCTCTCCTCACGCACCGAACAGCAGGCGGCCTCGCTGGCGCAAACGGCGGCGAGCATGGAGCAACTGACCGCCACCGTCAGCCAGAACGCCGACAATGCGCGCCAGGCCTCTGATCTGTCGAAGCAGGCGGCGCTGACGGCGAAGAGAGGCGGCGATCAGGCCTCTCACGTGGCCAGCACCATGCATGAAATCGCCACCAGCTCGCAGAAAATTGGCGACATCATCAGCGTGATCGACGGTATTGCCTTCCAGACCAACATTCTGGCGCTGAACGCCGCCGTTGAGGCCGCTCGCGCAGGGGAACAGGGCCGCGGTTTTGCGGTGGTGGCCGGCGAAGTGCGTAATCTGGCCAGCCGCAGCGCCAACGCGGCGAAAGAGATTAAGGTGTTGATTGAAGAGTCTGTGTCACGTGTCCAGCAGGGGTCAACGCTGGTGGATACCGCCGCACAGACCATGACGGAGATTGTTACCTCCGTCACCCGGGTTAACGACATTATGGGGGAGATTGCCTCAGCGTCCGACGAACAACGTCGGGGGATTGAGCAAGTCGCCCAGGCGGTCAGCCAGATGGATCAGGTGACGCAGCAGAATGCTTCGCTCGTCGAGGAGGCGGCTGCGGCAACCGACCAGCTGGCCAGTCAGGCGGATCATCTGACCGCGCTGGTGGCCGTGTTTAATGTCAATGAGCAGGTAGAAGCGGTAACAGAAGTCGGGCGGTCGCAGGCCGTGCCAGTTGTTTCCTGAACGTGATTAAGAAGGCGCTATGACATCACCCATGCCCGCAGGGCAAACGTCATTACTGTTGCAGATGACACAGCGCCTCGCGCTGTCCGACGCGCATTTTCGTCGGATATGTCAGTTAATCTACCAGCGCGCGGGGATTGTGCTTGCCGATCATAAGCGAGACATGGTCTACAACCGGCTGGTACGCCGCTTGCGCACGCTCGGCCTTGATGATTTTGGTCGCTACCTGAGCATGCTCGAAGCGAACCAGAACAGCGCCGAGTGGCAGGCATTTATTAACTCGTTAACCACTAACCTGACGGCGTTTTTCCGCGAAGGACACCATTTCCCGGTGCTGGCCGACCACGCGCGTCGCCGCACCGGCGAATATCGCGTCTGGAGCGCGGCGGCCTCAACGGGAGAAGAGCCTTACTCGCTGGCGATAACCCTGGCGGATACGCTGGGGATGGCGCCAGGGCGCTGGAAAGTGTATGCCAGCGATATTGATACCGAAGTGCTGGAGAAGGCGCGCAACGGCGTATACCGCCTTGACGAGCTCAAGACACTCTCGCCGCAGCAGCTGCAGCGCTACTTTATGCGCGGCACCGGCCCGCATGAAGGGCTGGTGCGCGTGCGCCAGGAGCTGGCGAACTGCGTCGAGTTTGCCCCGGTCAATCTGCTCGATAAGCAGTACAACGTCCCGGGGCCTTTTGATGCCATATTTTGCCGTAACGTTATGATTTATTTTGATAAAAAGACGCAACAGGAGATTCTGCGTCGCTTTGTTCCGTTGCTCAAGCCTGACGGTTTACTGTTTGCCGGGCATTCGGAAAACTTTAGCAACCTCGTGCGCGAGTTTAGCCTGCGTGGGCAAACGGTATATGCGCTGAGTAAGGAAAAAGCATGAGTAAAATCAGGGTATTGTCTGTCGATGATTCGGCGCTGATGCGCCAGATCATGACTGAAATTATCAATAGCCACAGCGATATGGAGATGGTGGCCACCGCGCCGGATCCGTTGGTTGCGCGGGATTTAATTAAAAAATATAACCCTGACGTACTTACGCTGGATGTCGAAATGCCGCGCATGGATGGCATCGATTTTTTAGAGAAGTTAATGCGCCTGCGCCCGATGCCCGTGGTGATGGTCTCTTCCCTGACCGGAAAAGGATCAGAAATCACGCTGCGCGCGCTGGAGCTCGGGGCGGTGGACTTTGTCACCAAGCCGCAGCTGGGGATCCGCGAAGGGATGCTGGCCTACAGCGAGATGATTGCTGAGAAGATCCGCACCGCGTCGCGCGCAAAGCTGGCCGCGCACAAACCGATCGCAGCACCGGCAACCCTCAAGGCTGGCCCATTACTGAGTTCGGAAAAACTGCTGGTGATCGGCGCGTCAACCGGAGGAACAGAGGCGATTCGCCATGTACTCCAGCCATTGCCGCTTTCAAGTCCGGGTATTCTTATTACGCAGCATATGCCGCCGGGCTTTACCCGCTCGTTCGCCGAACGCCTGAACAAGCTGTGCCAGATCAGCGTGAAAGAGGCGGAAGATGGCGAGCGCGTGCTGCCGGGACATGCGTATATCGCGCCAGGGGATAAACATATGGAGCTGGCGCGTAGCGGTGCGAACTATCAGATCAAAATTCATGACGGGCCGCCGGTTAACCGGCACCGTCCGTCGGTGGATGTGCTGTTTCATTCGGTGGCGAAACACGCGGGGCGCAACGCCGTTGGGGTGATCCTGACGGGGATGGGCAACGACGGCGCCGCCGGAATGCTTGCAATGCACCAGGCTGGCGCCTGGACGATTGCGCAGAATGAAGCAAGTTGTGTGGTGTTCGGCATGCCGCGCGAGGCCATCAATATGGGTGGCGTGAGCGAAGTGGTCGATCTTAGCCAGGTAAGCCAGCAGATGCTGGCGAAAATCAGTGCCGGACAGGCAATACGTATTTGACTCAGGAGTATTATTTTATGGCGGATAAAGAGCTTAAGTTTCTGGTTGTGGATGACTTTTCCACCATGCGTCGCATTGTACGCAACCTGCTGAAGGAGCTGGGCTTCAACAACGTTGAAGAGGCGGAAGACGGCGTTGACGCGCTTAACAAGCTGCAGGCAGGCGGGTTTGGTTTTGTGATCTCTGACTGGAACATGCCTAACATGGACGGGCTGGAACTGCTGAAAACCATCCGCGCCGATGCGGGTATGGCCTCGATGCCGGTCCTGATGGTGACCGCTGAGGCGAAAAAAGAGAACATCATTGCCGCTGCACAGGCGGGCGCAAGCGGCTACGTGGTGAAACCATTTACTGCTGCGACCCTGGAAGAGAAGCTCGGCAAGATCTTCGAGAAACTCGGCATGTGAGGTATTGGTTATGATGCAACCTGCAATGAAACCCGTTGAAGAACATTCACCCAGCGACATTATCGCCCGTATCGGTAGCCTGACGCGCATGCTGCGCGACAGCCTGCGTGAGCTGGGTCTGGATCAGGCGATCGCCGAAGCGGCAGAAGCCATTCCCGACGCCCGCGATCGCCTGGACTATGTCGTACAGATGACCGCTCAGGCGGCAGAGCGCGCGCTGAACAGCGTTGAAGCATCCCAGCCGCATCAGGATGCGATGGAGAAAGATGCGAAAGATCTGACCAAACGCTGGGATGAGTGGTTTGAGAACCCGATCGAACTGGCCGACGCCCGTGAGCTGGTGACGGATACCCGTAAATTCCTCGGCGAGGTGCCGGGCCACACCAGCTTCACCAACGCTCAGCTGCTGGACATCATGATGGCGCAGGATTTCCAGGACCTGACCGGTCAGGTGATCAAGCGCATGATGGATGTGATCCAGGAGATTGAACGCCAGCTGCTGATGGTGCTGCTGGAGAACATCCCGGAACCGGCTGCCCGGCCAAAGCGCGAGAACGAAAGTCTGCTCAACGGTCCGCAGCTCGATGCGAGCAAGGCCGGCGTGGTCGCCAGCCAGGATCAGGTGGACGACCTGCTCGACAGCCTCGGCTTCTGACAGGGCTAATGCCTCCGGCCGGTCACACGGACGGAGGCGTAAACCGCCATAACCCCGAAAAGAGCCAGAATAAACTGGCTTTTCCCGCCATTGGAATTCCGCTGCGCTGGCATGATACCCGTGACTAAATGGGCTGCGAGCAGGCACTGTGGCAGAAGACAACGACGACAAAACAGAAGCCCCCACACCCCACCGACTTGAAAAAGCGCGTGAAGATGGGCAAATCCCCCGATCCCGTGAACTGACATCCATGCTGATTCTTCTCGTTGGCGTGTGCATCATCTGGTGGGGTGGGGAGTCGCTCGCCCGCAGACTGGCGGCCATGCTCTCGGCCGGGCTGCGTTTTGACCACAGTATGGTTAACGATCCCAATCTGGTGCTCAGCCAGATTATTCTGCTGATTAAAAACGCCATGATCGCCTTACTCCCTCTGATCGCCGGGGTGGTGCTGGTGGCGCTGGTTTCGCCGGTAATGCTCGGCGGCCTGGTGTTTAGCGCGAAATCACTGCAGCCGAAGTTTTCAAAGCTCAACCCGCTACCGGGGATTGCAAAAATGTTCTCTGCGCAGACCGGCGCCGAGCTGCTGAAGGCGATCCTCAAATCGTTGCTGATGGGCGGCACCGCAGGGTTTTTCCTGTGGTCGCACTGGCCGGAAATGATGCGTCTTCTCAACGAGTCGCCGCTGACCGCAATGAACAATGCCATGAACCTGGCAGGGCTTTGCGCGCTGCTGGTGGTGTTGAGCATTATCCCGATGGTGGGATTTGACGTTATCTTCCAGATATTTAGCCATATCAAAAAATTGCGTATGTCGCGGCAGGATATCCGTGATGAGTACAAGCAGATGGAAGGCGACCCGCATGTGAAGGGACGTATTCGCCAGATGCAGCGCGCCGCCGCGCGTCGTCGAATGATGGAGGATGTGCCGAAGGCTGACGTGATCGTCACCAACCCGACGCACTACGCGGTGGCGCTGAAATACGACGAGACCAGCATGGCCGCCCCGCGCATCGTCGCCATGGGCACCGACCTGCTGGCGCTGAAGATCCGCGAGGTCGCCACGGGCT
>JAFACP010000138.1 GCA_023425455.1 Pseudomonadota bacterium
TCTCATCATAGACCGAAAGCCCACCTACGCCGGAATCAAACACCAGCACGGTGGGACGCAGATCAGAAGGTGTAGCTGCCAGACAAGGTGTATTCCCGTCCTGCAGTTTGGTAGCCATAAACTGTCTCGTAATCTTTATCGAACAGGTTGGCTATTTTACCACGAACTGTCAGGTGTGAGGTGACAGGATATGAAACTGCGATATCCCACAGGCTTACACCGCCCATTTTGACTTCACGCGTCGGATAGCCGCTGAAGTCGTCATCATAGCGCGTTCCCAGATAGCGGTAAGCAAGATTCCAGTCAACATCCCAGGTTTGCCAGTCAAGCTGGTATTTCACCTGCTGTTTAGAGCGACGCTTGAGCACTTCGTTGGTTTTCGCATTACGCGGGTCGACGTAATCATAGGAAATCTGATGCGCCACCGGGCCGGTATCAAACTGCGCTGTCGCTTCGATCCCTTCGATACGTGCTTTGTTCACGTTGTAAGGGCGATTCATCGCGTCATAGCCAATCAGGTTGTCGACATCATTACGATAAGCGCTAATGCGCCAGTTAACCGGTCCCGTTAGCCCTTCAAAGCCACCTTCCCACTGCTTACTCTCTTCAGGTTTGAGATCCGGATTACCGTATTTCTCGCTATGGATCTGGCTCATTGTTGGTGCTTTATATGCTGTACCGTAGGAGGCAATGAAGCGATATCCTTCAACAAACTCCCACGCCGCGCTGGTTTGCCAGGTGCTATGGTTGCCGAAATTGGAGTTGTCATCATTACGGGCAGCGGCTTCCAGAGTCACGCTATTGAACTGTTGCATACCGGAGAGGAAAACGCCGGTATTGTGCTGCTCGTATCCTTTCTCAAGAAGCCCCGTTCCCGCCTGCGTTCTTTGTTTCTGCCAGTCCAGACCCGCACCAATATTACCGTGCCCAACCGTCACATTATTCATCCACTGGGCGGTATATTGCTTCACATCATCCATGGTGGAGGATGCAGCATAACGTCCTTTGCTCGGATCATAGTTCAGGTCTTTGCTACGGCCATAACCCGCAACCAGTTGAGATTGATAAATTCCCTGGCTATAACGCAGCCCGGTATCCCAGTTCTGGCTATACAGCTGGCGCGTGTCCGGCCTGCCCGTGATCGCGGTGTAGTCATCATTGTAAGCGTCGTAACCGTCATACGCCGTGCGATTGTCGTAACCAAAGCCACGGAAGAACCCGCTCACGCTGTCGGTAATCTGCTGTTCCACAGAGCCGTACAACGACTTACTCATAAAACCATCACGGTCAGGCTGACGTGGTGCATCCTGGGCATCAATATCAAAACCCCGTGTATAGGTGTAATTACCGGCCATCGTGATTTTGGTTTTATCGAACACCTGCTGGAATGAGCCATCATAGGTTTGATAACCCTTAGAACCGATTCCAGCAGATATTTCTGCCCCCGGCTTATCGCGCCCGGTAATGATGTTGATCACGCCGCCAATCGCGTCAGAGCCATACAGCGCTGAACGAGGTCCACGGATATATTCAATACGCTGAATCAGCGAGGTCGGTATTTGGCTCAGATCGGGAACGTTGCTGATCCCCGCGTTATTCAGAGGAACACCGTCAATCAGCACCAGAACGTGACGGGATTCAGTACCGCGAATAAAGGTCGAAGACGTTGCCCCCATCCCACCACTTTGGGCGATATCCACACCTGGCAGGCGAGACATGATTTCAACAACACTCTTTGCCTGCCAGCGCTCGATATCTTCACGGGTTACAACAGAAGTCGGGGCTAAAACGGTATTGACTGGTTGCTCAAAACGGTTTGCCGTCACCACCAGCGAGTCTGAGTTATCCTGCGCCCAGCCCGAAAATGCCGTGACGGAAAGCGCCGTCAACAGCGATACTTTTTTAATCATTGTTAAAGCATCCACAATATAAGAAGGATGCCGCAGGCTTCATCGATAGCACGCGATGATGAAACCAAATGCGACGTGATCCCGGCAGGTCTTCGGGCTAGGTGGCGTTTTTACGGATGAAGACTTCCCACTTACTGAACATTAAGCAGTGTCTACAGCTCTCATCCCGCCAGTCTTTACCGCTGCGCGTCAGCTCCAGATTTACACTGGATTCCCTTTTCACTCTCAGGAGACCGGAAACAGAATGCTACAATTAGACACGTATAGATGTCCAGATAGCTATTAACCATTAAGTCTGGACATCCACTGCACAACCCCTACAATCCCCGCGTAATTCTTTATCATCCAGGATGCATCATGACCCCCGAACACCTCCCGACAGAACAGTACGACGCACAACTGGCAGAGAAAGTTGTCCGCCTGCAAAGTATGATGACGCCTTTCGATGCGCCCGTTCCCGAGGTGTTCCGCTCGCCAGTCAGCCACTACCGCATGCGCGCCGAGTTCCGCATCTGGCATGACGGTGATGACCTGTACCACATCATTTTCGATCAGCAGACCAAATCACGTATTCGTGTCGACAGCTTTCCGGCAGCAAGCGAACTCATTAACCAGCTGATGACCCTGATGATCGACGGCGTGCGTAACAATCCGGTACTTCGCCACAAGCTGTTCCAGATTGACTACCTGACCACGCAAAGTAATCAGGCCATCGTCTCGCTGCTGTACCATAAAGCGCTGAATGACGAGTGGCGCGAGCAGGCGCAAGCGCTGCGCGGCGCATTACGCGCTCTGAACATCAACGTTCATCTGATTGGCCGTGCGACAAAAACCAAAATCATGCTGGACCAGGATTACATCGACGAGCGTCTGCCGGTGGCGGGGAAAGAGATTACCTACCGTCAGGTGGAGAACAGCTTCACTCAGCCGAATGCCGCGATGAACGTGCAGATGCTGGAGTGGGCACTGAATGCAACGGAAGGGTCAACGGGCGATCTGCTCGAGCTGTACTGCGGTAACGGCAACTTCTCGCTGGCACTGGCACGTAATTTTGAGCGCGTGCTGGCAACCGAAATTGCCAAGCCGTCCGTTGCCGCCGCACAGTACAATATCACCGCCAATCATATTGATAATGTGCAAATTATCCGTATGGCGGCGGAAGAGTTCACGCAGGCCATGAACGGCGTGCGCGAATTTAACCGACTGCAGGGCATCGATCTGAAGAGCTATCAGTGTAAGACGATTTTTGTCGATCCGCCGCGCAGCGGGCTGGATAGCGAAACCGAGAAGATGGTGCAGGCGTATCCGCGTATTTTGTACATCTCCTGTAACCCGGAAACGCTGTGCAAGAATCTGGAAACATTAAGCCAGACGCACAAGGTTGAACGTCTGGCGTTGTTCGATCAGTTCCCGTACACCCACCATATGGAGTGCGGCGTATTACTTACCGCTAAGTGATTTGTGTGCCGGATAGCGCTTCGCTTATCCGGCCTACAACATCGGTTAAACTTACTCCGGAAGTTCGTTCTTACGGCTACGCATACGCGAGCCAATCCAGAACACCAGCGCGACAGAGAGTACCGCAGGCAGGAAGTTAGAGCCGATATCCGGATATTCCGCACGCACGACCGTGCTATACAGCAGAACCCCCAGAATAAAGCTGGCCGCGGCAAGTCCCGGCAGCCCTACCGGCATGGTGCGATTCAGATAACGCTGATGCAGGCAGTACACCGCCAGCACCAGCGCAATTAACGGGAATACAGAGAAGGGCACGATTGAGCTGAATATTGCCGAAAACGTACCATTAATGGATAAGCCAGCGATCAATGCCAGCAACAGCGTACCTTTATCCTGACCTGACTGTTTCATTACTCACCTTCACTCATCGGTTTGATGTGCCAATTTTTCTTGTTCACGGCGATACCAGTAGTATGCGCCCTTGGAGATCATCCGCAGTTGCAATACCAGTCGCTCTTCGAGCTGCTTGCGTTGTTCAACGCTGACATCCAGTGCTTCGGCACCCGCACTGAAAACAATGGTCACCATCGCCTCGGCCTGTGCTTCTGTAAAGGCGCGCGGCATATGGTTTTCGAGTTCAAGATAATCGGCAAGTTCCGCAATAAAGTGCTGTATTTCACGCGCCACGGCCGCACGAAACGCGGCTGATGTCCCGGAACGCTCACGCAGCAATAGCCGAAACGCGTTGGGGTTGTTGCCGATAAATTCCATAAATGTTGAAACGGACGTGCGGATCACACTCCCGCCTTTTGCGATACGCTGCCGCGCCTGGCGCATCAGCTGGCGCAGCATCAGGCCACTCTCGTCGACCATGGTCAGACCGAGTTCATCTACATCCCGAAAATGACGATAGAAAGATGTTGGCGCAATCCCGGCTTCGCGCGCGACTTCACGCAGGCTCAGGCTGGCAAAACTACGCTCCGCACTCAGTTGACTAAATGCAGCTTCCACCAGCGAACGCCGGGTTTTCTCTTTTTGTTGTGCTCTGACGCCCATCACGATAGTTGAATCCTTCCAAAAGCCTGATGGCACTATACCAGAGAATAAAATTAATCTGTTTACCTGGCTTTGTGAATGATTGTTTACGCGCGCTTTGTGCTCCACTGCCCGAAAAAAGCACAACGATAATTGGGTTACTTACACAATGATGTTATGATTCTGTTGCTTTTATGTATAAGAACAGGTAAGCCTTACCATGCCACACACCTACGATTACGACGCAATAGTTATTGGTTCCGGCCCCGGCGGCGAAGGCGCTGCAATGGGACTGGTGAAGCAAGGAGCCAGGGTAGCGGTTATTGAGCGCTACCATAACGTTGGCGGCGGTTGCACCCACTGGGGCACCATCCCGTCAAAAGCCCTCCGCCATGCCGTTAGCCGCATTATTGAATTTAACCAGAACCCTCTTTACAGCGACCACTCCCGACTTCTTCGTTCCTCTTTTGCCGATATCCTGAATCATGCTGATACAGTCATTAATCAACAAACACGCATGCGTCAGGGATTCTATGAGCGCAACCACTGTGAAATCCTGCAGGGTAACGCCCATTTTATTGATGAACATACGCTGGCGCTGGAGTGTCATGACGGTTCTGTTGAAACCCTCACTGCCGGGAAGTTTGTCATCGCCTGCGGCTCACGCCCTTACCACCCCGATGATGTCGACTTCTCGCATCCGCGTATCTATGACAGCGACTCGATCCTGAGCCTGCACCATGAGCCGCGCCATGTGATCATCTACGGTGCCGGGGTCATTGGCTGTGAATACGCGTCTATTTTCCGCGGTATGGATGTCAAAGTGGATCTGATCAACACCCGCGATCGGCTGCTGGCATTCCTCGATCAGGAGATGTCGGATTCCCTCTCTTACCACTTCTGGAACAGCGGCGTGGTCATTCGCCACAACGAAGAGTACGAGAAAATCGAAGGCTGCGACGACGGTGTGATCATGCACCTGAAATCCGGTAAAAAGCTCAAAGCAGACTGCCTTCTGTATGCCAACGGCCGCACCGGCAATACCGATTCGCTGGCGCTGGAAAATATTGGACTTGAAACCGACAGCCGTGGTCAGCTGAAGGTTAACAGCCTTTACCAGACAGCGCTGCCGCATATCTATGCGGTGGGTGATGTTATTGGCTATCCGAGCCTGGCTTCTGCCGCATACGATCAGGGCCGCATTGCGGCGCAGGCACTGGTAAAAGGCGAAGCGACAGCGCATCTGATTGAAGATATTCCAACCGGTATCTACACCATTCCGGAAATCAGTTCTGTGGGGAAAACAGAGCAGCAGCTGACGTCAATGAAGGTGCCTTACGAGGTGGGTCGCGCGCAGTTCAAACATCTGGCGCGTGCGCAGATCGTGGGGATGAGCGTGGGAACACTGAAGATTTTGTTCCATCGTGAAACAAAAGAGATCCTCGGTATTCACTGCTTTGGTGAACGCGCGGCGGAGATCATTCATATCGGCCAGGCGATTATGGAGCAAAAAGGCGGTGGTAACACCATTGAGTACTTCGTTAACACCACATTTAACTACCCGACAATGGCGGAAGCCTATCGGGTAGCGGCATTAAACGGTCTGAACCGCCTGTTTTAATGCACTGTCGAAATGGCCATCCATCGCACCGCGGATGGCCTCTGCCAGCTGCTCA
>JAFACP010000208.1 GCA_023425455.1 Pseudomonadota bacterium
CCTGCGCCAGTTGAGCCGCATCGTACATATGGTGCATCGCCGGAATGGTCTGCAGGCCAACGTTGTACATGCCCCAGAACATGGCAGGGAATACCGCTAACCAGACCAGGATCATCATGCGCTTGAGGTCGATGGCATCACGGACGTGCGCCGCCCCTTTCGTGACCAGCCCTGGCGTATAGAAAATGGTCGTGGTCGCTTCAAACAGCGGGTAATACTTTTCCAGCTTGCCGCCCTGGGTAAAGTGCGGCTCAATTTTTTCAAAGAAGTGTTTTAAGCCCATCAGTTATCCTTCCTGCTCAATGCGGGTTAACACCTCGCGCAATACGGGTCCATATTCGTATTTACCCGGACAAACATACGTACACAGCGCCAAATCTTCTTCATCCAGCTCAAGGCAGCCCAGCGCCTGTGCGCCATCGCTGTCGCCGGCAAGCAGATCGCGCAGCAGCATGGTCGGCAGAATGTCCAGTGGCATGACGCGCTCATAGTTGCCAATCGGCACCATTGCACGCTCACCGCCATTGGTGCTGGTGGAGAAGTTAAACAGTTTATGACGCAGGAAATGACCAAGCGTGGTACGGGTGACGGAGTATTTCTCCGCACCGGGTAGCACCCACCCCAGCAGCTCTTTCTCACGCCCCTCTTCCAGGACGCTGACCTGCAGATGGAAACGCCCCAGATACGCTTTCGCGCCCGTCGCGTGTCGCCCGCTGAGTACCGAGCCGGAAATCAGGCGATTTTCCCCCGCTTTCTGCTCTTCAGACAACAGTTCATTGAGGTCAGCACCGGGCAGCGTGCGCACCAGACGCGGGTTGGTCGCCTGCGGTCCGCCGATGGCGATCACACGCTCAGCGCAGAGCTCGCCGGTAGTAAAGAGTTTGCCGATGGCGATCACATCCTGATAGTTGAGGTGCCAGACCTGTTTGGTCATGCTCACCGGTTCAAGGAAATGGATGTGGGTTCCCGCAAGCCCGGCCGGATGCGGCCCGGCAAAGGCATTAAAGGTGACCTGCCCCTGAGGGTGACCACCGAGTTTACCGCCGCTGGCCTGACAGACATGGATTTTCCCCGATGTCAGACGCGTTAAGAGGGTCAGCCCCGCATCAAACGCCTGACGCTCGGCAAGAATGAGGGGTTGCGGATCGGCGCTGAGCGGATTGGTGTCCATCGCGGTCACGAAGATGGCGGCAGGCGTACTCCCGGGCACCGGCGTTTTGCTGAACGGGCGCGTGCGAAACGCCGTCCACAGGCCAGACTCCAGCAGTTGCGACTGCACAGTCTCACGGCTCAGCGTGGCAAGATCCCCGGCGTCAAAACGGGTAAATTCGCGCTGCTCATCGCCATTAAGACGGATAACGATTGACTGAAAAACGCGACGCTCGCCGCGGTTGATGGCCACGATAGTGCCGCTGGCGGGGGCGGTAAACAGCACGCCGGGATTTTTTTTATCCTCGAACAGTGCCTGCCCTTTTATGACCTGCTCACCTTCCTGAACCAGCATTGAAGGGCGCATACCAACGTAATCGTCACCCACAATAGCGACATGGTGAACGCTGGCGCCCGTCGAAACGTGCTGCTCAGGCAAGCCTGAAATAGGAAGATCAAGTCCTTTTCTGATTCTAAACATGTGGTTAGCGAGTTTCCATGAATAACAATTCAAGATGACCAAAAGTGTAACATTTTCACCCTTTCGGGGGCAGAAAATCCGCTCTGTCACACCCCAAAATGCGAGCTATTACGCAAAGTTCCTGGAGTCAGGAGGCGTTAAACAGGATATAAAGTAAAACTAATGTGTAAACACATCGCTTCACGCTTGCGAAAATCTATAGCGGTGATAATGTGAGCGCGCCTAACCAGAATAATCTGATTTCGGGGTTGCCTTTGCCGTTCTGGCAAGTTGTTTTATGTTTTATCAAGGAACTTGTTGTATGCGTAAAATCGCATTGTTCATTGCGATGCTTCTGATTCCGTGCATGTCGTTCGCCGGGCTGCTCAGCAGCAACAGCTCAACCACGCCGGTCAGCAAAGAATATAAACAGCAGTTGATGGGATCGCCGGTTTATATTCAGATCTTCAAGGAAGAACGCACCCTCGACCTGTTTGTAAAAATGGGTGAGACCTGGCAACTGCTCGATAGCTACAAGATTTGTAACTATTCAGGCGGGCTTGGGCCAAAACAGCGTCAGGGGGACTTCAAGAGCCCCGAAGGGTTTTACAGCGTCCAGCGTAACCAGCTGAAACCCGATAGCCGTTTCTACAAAGCGATTAACATCGGCTTCCCGAACGCCTTTGACCGCGCTCACGGTTACGAAGGTAAATACCTGATGATCCACGGTGCCTGCGTGTCCATCGGCTGCTACGCGATGACCGATTCAGGTATTGATGAGATTTTCCAGTTTGTCACCGGCGCGCTGGTGTTTGGTCAGCAAAGCGTTCAGGTCAGTATCTACCCCTTCCGCATGACCGACGCCAATATGGCTCGTCATAAGTATTCGTATTTTGCCGATTTCTGGAAACAGCTGAAGCCGGGTTACGACTACTTCGAACAGACGCACAAGCCGCCGGTGGTGTCCGTTGTCGATGGCCGCTACGTGGTCAGCAAACCGCTGAGCCACGAAGTTGTCCATCCTCAGTTGGCCTCAAATTACACGGTCGCCGAGACAAAATAGCACCCACTCGCCTGGCATAATTTTTTGCCAGGCTTCGTTGCCGGTCAGCGGCTGCGTCGCGATAACGGTGGCCACGTCATTCGGCGTAGTCTCTGTCTGAAAATCGATTTCCACATCCTGATCCAGCAGTTTTGCCACGCCAAACGGCGCACGGCGGGTGATCCAGAAAAGATTGGTGGAGCAAAACGCCATCACATACCGCCCGTCCGAAAGCAGCATGTTGAACACCCCTTTCTCGCGAAGTTCCGCCGCCAGCAAGGCGATATATTTAAACACCGCCGTCATATTGCCCGGCGTACGGGGATAGCGCTGCGTGAGCTTATGCAGCAGCCAGCAAAATGCCTTTTCACTGTCCGTCTCCCCTACCGGGCGAAAATTCCCGGTCTCCAGCGTTTTATAGCCTGAAAGCTGCCCGTTGTGGGCGTAGGTCCAGTTGCGGCCCCACAGCTCACGGGTAAACGGATGGGTGTTCTCCAGCGCCACCTCGCCGCGATTCGCCTGGCGAATATGGGCAATAACCGAGCAGGATTTTATCGGGTAATCCTGCACCAGCCTGGCAATCGGCGAGTTGAAGCTGGGTTGCGGATCTTTGAAAGTGCGACACCCTTTGCCTTCATAAAAGGTAATGCCCCAGCCGTCTTTATGCGGCCCGGTTCCGCCACCGCGCTGAACCAGCCCGGTGAAGCTAAAGCAGATATCGGTTGGCACATTGGCGCTCATCCCGAGCAGTTCGCACATACGTCACCTCCACAAAACGCCTTACAGCGGGAAGGCGTCATTGTTGCAGCCAGACTGGATGCGGACAGCGCACAGAAACCGGAGCGTACGCGGAGTACATGAAGGTTTCGGGCGCTGCCCGGATGCAAAATGGCAACAAAAATCGCCTTCTTACTTAACCATCTCTTTTTCGATCAGCTGGATCAGGATGTGGATCACTTTAATGTGAATTTCCTGAATGCGGTCAGCATAACCAAAGTGCGGAACACGAATTTCGATATCCGCCGTACCCGCCATCTTACCGCCGTCTTTACCGGTCAGGGTGATCACCTTCATCCCTTTTTCACGCGCGGCGGCGATAGCTTTGATGACGTTGCCGGAATTGCCAGAGGTGGAGATGCCCAGCAGCACGTCACCTTCACGGCCTACCGCTTCAACGTAACGGGAGAAGACATAGTCGTAACCAAAGTCGTTGCTCACGCAGGAGAGGTGGCTGACGTCGGAAATCGCAATCGCCGGGTAGCCCGGACGGTTTTCGCGATAACGCCCGGTTAACTCTTCCGCGAAGTGCATCGCGTCGCAGTGCGAACCGCCGTTACCGCAGGAGAGCACTTTACCACCGGCTTTGAAACTGTCCGCCAGCAGGACCGCCGCGCGCTGAATAGCGTGAATATTGGCATCATCTTTCAGAAAGTTGGCCAGCGTTTCCGCCGCTTCGTTCAGTTCGTTACGAATAAGATCCTGGTACATGAGGATAATCCTTCAGTATTGGTGAAAATAACACAGTGAAGTGTACCGGATAGCGCTAAAGGCGAGAAGCTAAAGCCATGCGAATCGTCCGGCGTTTTGCTTTTTCGTGCCTGACGAATGGGGAACAATGTGAACCAGGTTGTAATTATTTTGTAAACGCATTGCTAAAAGAAATAACATCCACTACAACCATATCATCACAAGTGGTCAGACCTCCTACAAGCAAGGGAGCTTTTCTTTATGATGATTTTGAGCATTATCGCAACCGTTGTTCTTCTCGGTGTGCTGTTCTATCACCGTGTAAGTCTATTCCTGAGCAGCCTGATAATTCTGGCCTGGACAGCCGCGCTTGGCGTTGCAGGTCTCTGGAATATCTGGCTTTTAGTCCCGCTGGCCATCATCCTTCTGCCGTTTAACTTTACGCCAATGCGTAAGTCAATGATCTCCGCCCCGGTGTTCAAAGGGTTCCGTAAAGTGATGCCGCCGATGTCGCGTACGGAGAAAGAGGCGATTGATGCCGGCACCACCTGGTGGGAAGGCGATCTGTTCCAGGGCAACCCGGACTGGAAAAAGCTGCATAACTATCCGCAGCCGCGGCTGCCCGCAGAAGAACAAGCCTTTATCGACGGTCCGGTGGAAGCAGCCTGCCGTATGGCGAACGACTTTGCCATTACCCACGAGATGGCCGACCTGCCGCCGGAGCTGTGGGCCTATCTGAAAGAGCATCGCTTCTTCGCGATGATCATTAAAAAAGAGTACGGCGGCCTGGAATTCTCTGCCTATGCGCAGGCCCGCGTTCTGCAAAAACTGGCTGGCGTGTCGGGGATCCTGGCGATCACCGTGGGCGTGCCGAACTCCCTCGGTCCGGGGGAACTGCTGCAGCATTACGGTACAGAAGAGCAAAAAGATCACTATCTGCCGCGTCTGGCGCGGGGTCAGGAGATCCCGTGCTTCGCGCTGACCAGCCCGGAAGCGGGTTCAGATGCAGGCGCAATCCCGGATACCGGTGTGGTGTGTATGGGCGAGTGGCAGGGTGAACAGGTGCTGGGCATGCGCCTGACCTGGAACAAGCGCTACATCACTCTGGCCCCTATCGCGACCGTGCTGGGCCTCGCGTTTAAACTCTCTGACCCGGAAAAACTGCTGGGCGGCGAAGAGGATCTGGGCATTACCTGTGCGCTGATCCCTACCTCGACTCCGGGCGTGGAAATTGGCCGCCGCCACTTCCCGCTGAACGTGCCGTTCCAGAACGGTCCGACCCGTGGTCAGGATATCTTTGTGCCGATTGATTACATCATCGGTGGGCCAAAAATGGCCGGTCAGGGCTGGCGTATGCTGGTGGAATGTCTGTCGGTGGGTCGCGGCATTACCCTGCCGTCCAACTCCACCGGCGGCCTGAAATCGGTGGCGATGGGGATTGGCGCCTACGCCCATATCCGTCGTCAGTTCAAAATTGCCATTGGCAAGATGGAAGGTATCGAAGAGCCGCTGGCGCGAATCGCGGGCAACGCCTACGTGATGGACGCGGCCGCATCCCTGATCACCTACGGCATTATGCTGGGGGAAAAACCGGCCGTGCTGTCGGCGATTGTGAAGTACCACTGTACCCACCGTGCGCAGCAGTCCATTATCGATGCCATGGATATCGCCGGCGGGAAAGGCATTATGCTCGGTGAAGGCAACTTCCTCGCCCGTGGCTATCAGGGCGCGCCTATCGCCATTACCGTCGAAGGGGCAAACATCCTGACCCGCAGCATGATGATCTTCGGCCAGGGCGCTATCCGCTGCCATCCTTACGTGCTGGAGGAGATGGCCGCCGCGCAGAGTAATGACGTGGATGCCTTCGATACGCTGCTGTTCAAACATATCGGTCATGTGGGCAGTAACAAAGTGCGCAGCTTCTGGCTGGGTCTAACCAATGGCCGCACCAGCGCAACCCCGACCGCTGACGCGACCAAACGTTACTATCAGCAGTTGAACCGCCTGAGCGCCAACCTGGCTCTGCTGTCTGACGTCTCGATGGCGGTGCTGGGCGGTAGCCTGAAGCGTCGCGAGCGTATCTCCGCCCGTCTGGGTGATGTGCTGAGTCAGGTGTTCCTGGCCTCGGCGGTGCTGAAACGCTATGACGACGAAGGCCGTCAGGAAGCCGATCTGCCGCTGGTTCACTGGGGCGTGCAGGATGCGATGTACCAGGCAGAACAGGCGATTGACGACCTGCTGGCCAACTTCCCGAATCGCCTGGTGGCGGGCGCCCTGCGCGTGGTGATCTTCCCGACCGGTCGTCATCATCTGGCGCCGTCTGACAAGCTCGACCACAAGGTGGCGAAAATCCTGCAGACCCCGAGCGCAACCCGCTCCCGTATTGGCCGTGGTCAGTATCTGGCACCTGTGCCGCATAACCCGGTCGGCCTGCTGGAAGAGGCGCTGCTCGATGTCATGGCTGCCGATCCCATTCACCAGAAAATCTGCAAACAGCTGGGCAAAAACCTGCCGTTTACCCGCCTGGATGAGCTGGCGAAACAGGCGCTGGCGGGCGGTATTATCGACAAAGATGAAGCCGCTCTGCTGGTGAAAGCTGAAGAGAGTCGCCTGCGCAGCATCAACGTAGACGATTTTGAACCGGACGAGCTGGCGACCCAGCCGGTAAAGCTGCCGGAGAAGGCCCGCAAACCTGAAGCCGCATAACCGGTAACGCGTGTACAGACCCCGCCTTGTGCGGGGTTTTTTATTGCCACATTTTCTCCTGACGTCGTGCTACAGTGTCGAAAAGCGGTCTTTTGAGGAGTCTGAATTGTGCCTGGCCTGAAGATTTCGATTTTACAACAACCTTTAGTGTGGATGGATGGCCCTGCCAACCTTCGCCATTTTGATCGTCAACTGGAAGAGATTACCGGGCGCGATGTGATTGTCCTGCCAGAGATGTTCACCACGGGCTTTGCGATGGAGGCAGCAAAACAGTCGCTGCCACAGGATGACGTCGTGGCCTGGATGCATGCAAAAGCGCAGCAAACCAACGCCCTGATAGCAGGCAGCGCCGCGCTGCAGACCGAGCGCGGGCCGGTCAACCGCTTCCTGCTGGTCGAGCCGGAAGGGCGCGTCCACTTCTACGATAAACGTCACCTGTTCCGCATGGCGGATGAACATCATCACTATCAAGCCGGCCATGCGCGCGTGGTAATTGAGTGGCGCGGCTGGCGAATTCTGCCGCTGGTCTGCTACGACCTGCGCTTCCCGGTGTGGTCACGCAACCGTAACGATTATGATCTGGCGCTGTATGTTGCCAACTGGCCCGCGCCGCGCTCGCTGCACTGGCAATCTCTGCTGGTCGCCCGGGCGATTGAAAACCAGGCGTATGTGGTGGGCTGTAACCGGGTAGGCACCGACGGTAACGGGCATCATTATCGCGGTGACAGCCGGGTGGTGAATCCGCAGGGCGAGATTATTGCCACCGCCGAGCCGCATCAGGCCACGCGCATTGACGCCGAGCTGTCACTGACGGCGCTGAAGGAGTACCGCGAGAAATTTCCCGCCTGGCAGGATGCGGATCCGTTCAGCATCGGATGAAAAAACGCCGGGTGGCTTGAGCCTTACCCGGCCCGCAGGCACAGCGCCTGCGGGCCTTTTTAACTCACTAACGCCTGCCCGTCTTTGCGGCTTTCCGTCGCCGCAACGTAGTGCCCTTCCGGCATCCGGTAGATCACCTGCGCGCCACCAAAGTTGTAATCCTGCAGCGGATCTTCCACCACGATCTGATGTCCGCGCTCGCGCAGAGCGGCGATGGTGTTGCGATCGAACGTCGATTCGACGATCACCTCCCTGCCCTGCACCACGCGCCAGCGCGGGGCATCGATCGCCGCCTGCGGGTTCTGCCGGTGCAGCATAATGCGCAGCGCCATCTGCATATGTCCCTGCGCCTGCATTGGCCCGCCCATCACACCAAATGACATCAGCGGCTTGCCGTCACCGTCCAGCGCGAAGCCGGGAATAATGGTGTGGAACGGACGTTTGTTGCCCGCCAGCGCGTTCGGGTGTGTGGGATCCAGCACAAAACCGCAGCCGCGGTTTTGCAGGCTGATCCCGGTATCCGGCACCACCACGCCTGAACCAAAGCCCATAAAGTTGGACTGGATAAACGAGATCATCATGCCGCTGGAATCGGCCGCGCTGAGATATACCGTACCGCTTTGCGTCGGCGAGCCGTAGGTAAAATCGGAGGCTTTTTCCGGGTCAATCAGCGCCGCGCGCGATTTCAGGTAGTCGTCACTCAGTAGCGCTTCGGCCGCGAACGCCATATGTTCTTCATCTGCCACGTAGCGGTCGAGATCCGCCAGCGCCAGCTTCATCGCTTCGATGGAGAGGTGCAGCGACTGCACGGAATCCGGATGATGCTGCTCAATACCGCACTGCTCAAGAATACCGAGCGCGATAAGCGTGGCGATCCCCTGACCGTTTGGCGGCAGCTCCTGCACCGATCCACCGGCAAAATCACGCGACAGCAGCGCCACCCAGTCCACCTGGTGGTTAGCCAGATCCTCTGCCGTCAGGTGCGCGCCATGCTCTTTCGCAAAGGCCGCAATTTTTTGCGCCAGCTCGCCACGGTAAAACGCCTCGCCGTTGCTTTTGGCGATCAGCTCCAGCGTGTTCGCCTGGGCCGGGTTACGGAAGATTTCGCCCACGCGCGGCGCACGCCCTTGCGGCGCAAAGCAGGCGCTAAAGCCCGGCTGCGCTTTTAGCTTGTTGTAGCCGCGCTGCCAGAGATGACCAATCAGCGGCGAGACCGGGAAACCGTTGCGCGCATACTCAATTGCCGGCTGCGCAAGGGTGGTGAGCGGGAGCGTGCCAAAACGTTCTGCCAGCGCAACCCAGCCCGATACGGCGCCGGGAACGGTGACCGCGTCCCAACCGATTTCCGGGATCGCCGTTTTTCCGGCAAACATATCCGCATGCCAGCTGGCCGGCGAACGGCCGGAGGCGTTAAGACCGTGCAGTTTTTCCCCGTCCCAGACAATCGCAAAGGCGTCGCTACCGATACCGCAGCCGGTCGGTTCAACGACGGTGAGGGCCATCGCGGTCGCAATCGCCGCATCAACCGCGTTCCCGCCCAGCTGCAGCATTCTCATGCCCGCCTGCGCTGCCAGCGGCTGCGAGGTGGCCACCGCGTTATGCCCCATCATCGGCGGGCGTCGTGAATCATAGCCGGACGTAAAATCAAGCGCGTTGCTCATCATGACTCCTTAGTCGTGGCGTGGATCGAGCGCATCACGCAGCCCGTCGCCAAGTAAATTAAAGCCCTGCACCGCCAGGAATATGGCCATGCCGGGGAAAACAGACATCCACGGCGCCTGCTCAAGGAAGCCTTTCGCGGTGTTGAGCATGGAGCCCCAGGAAGGGTTTGGCGGCTGTTGCCCTAACCCGAGGAACGACAGGCTGGCTTCAGCGATAATGGCGGAAGCAATGGCCAGCGTCGCCTGAACGAGGATCGGCGACATCACGTTGGGCAGAACGTATTTAACGATGATCCAGCGATCCGGCAGGCCGATCGCCCGCGCGCCGTCGATATACTCTTCATTACGGATGGCGATCACCTGGCCCCGCGTCAGCCGCGCGAAGATCGGCATCGCGGAGAGGCCAATGGCGATCATGGCATTGGTCAGGCTGGGGCCGAGAAACGCCCCCAGTGCGATAGCCATGATCAGGAACGGACAGGCCAGCAGCGCCTCGATGAAACGTGAAATCACACCATCCCACATTTTCTGGAAATAGCCGGCGATAAGCCCCAGCGGGACGCCAATCACCACCGCAATCACCACCGAGACACACCCTGCCATCAGCGAGGTTCTTGCCCCCCAGATAATGCGCGCCAGGATATCGCGCCCCAGCTCATCGGTGCCGAACCAGTGGAGCGCCGAGGGGGCTTTGCGCACCGCCAGAAAATCGGCCTTCACCGGGTCGAACGGCGCAATCAACGGTGCCAGCAGCGCCAGCAGTACAAAAAAGCCGACAATCACGGCCCCCGTCACCGCGCTTTTATTGGCGAGGAATTTCTTCAGCACCCGGTTCTGCGCGCGCGGCAGCGCGGGCGCAACGGTCTGTGTGGTTATTTCCGCCATCGTTAACCTCGCATTTTCGGGTTGATAAGCACGTAGAGCACATCGGCCAGCAGGTTCAGCAGCAGAAAGCCTATCGCCACGATCAGCACAACGCCCTGCACCACCGCGTAATCACGGTTGAAGACCGAATCGACGATCATCTTGCCGAAGCCGGGAATGGTGAACACCTGCTCGGTCAGCACCGCGCCACCCAGCAGCTCGCCAAACAAGAGCGTTGTCAGGGTGATCACCGGCACCAGCGCGTTGCGAAACGCATGCTTTAAAATCACGGCGTTCGGCAGTAACCCTTTTGCCCGCGCGGTGCGGATATAGTCAGCCTTTAGCACCGCAATCATCGAGGCGCGGGTGTGGCGCATCAGCGTAGCCGCCAGCCCCGTCCCCAGCACCGAAGCCGGAAGCAGCAGCGTACGCAGGTTCTGCAGCGGATCTTCGCTAAACGGCACGAATCCTGAAGCCGGCAGCCACTGCAGGTTGACCGAGAAGACCAGGATCAGCAGGATCCCCAGCCAGAAGTGCGGAATGGAGATCCCGGAGATCGCCACAAAGTTGGCCCCGTGGTCGACCCAGCTGTTTTTATTCACCGCCGCGAGGATCCCCATGCCGATGCCAAACACCAGCGCAATAATCATCGCCAGCAGTGACAGCTCCAGCGTCACGGGCAGTTTGCTGGCGATCAGCTGCGTCACCGGCTCATGGGTACGTAAGGAGACACCAAGATCGCCCTGCAGCGCACGCGTCAGCCAGTTGAAATACTGCACCGGGATCGGCGCGTCCAGATTCAACTCCGCACGCAGCTGGGCAATCACCGCCGGATCGCGCTCCTCGCCGGCCATGGCGATCAGCGGATCGCCCGGCAGCAGTTTCTGCAGCCCAAACACCATCATGCTCACCAGTAACAGCGTTGGGATGGCCAGCAGCAGACGTTTGCAAATCAATTCCAGCATGGTTTCTCCTCAGGGCGTCGTTATTTCGCCAGCGTCACATCCGCGAGACGCACAATGCCGTCCGGGTAAGGTTTAAAGCCCTGCACGCGCTTATTCAGACCAAAAATGCGCGGTTCGAAGTAGAGATAGGCAATAGGCATATCGCTCTGCAGCTGCTGCACCACCTTGTCGTACAGCGGCTGGCGCGCGGCAGGGTCGGTATGCAGACGCGCCTGGGTCAGCCATTCG
>JAFACP010000248.1 GCA_023425455.1 Pseudomonadota bacterium
GGCCTGCACAATCAGCTCGGAAACGCCGTTGCCAATGTAAATATCTTCAACCGTCACATCTCGCATACCGCGCGCCTGGTAATGCTGCATGATGGCTTTACGTGCTGAGTACAGTCCTTTGGAATCACAATAACCTTGCGCAGTAGGCAGGTTGCGGATCACATCAACCAGGATCTCATCCGGCGCTTCAAAACCAAACGGCGCGGGGTTACCAATGTTGAGTTTCAGAACCTTGTTGCCTTCTTCCTCAAGGCGTTTGGCCTCTTTAAGAACCGGGCCGCGGATGTCATAACAGACGTTATCTAGCTTGCTGGATTTTTCGATAGGGGACATGAACCTTTAACCTTTTCGCTATTATTGCCACTCCCTGCCGTGGAAGTCAGCACCGAACAATGTACTCCCACCTCACGCTGTTTTGAAGGGCAAGCAGAAGAAGATTTCGCTCAACAGCGCTAAAGGTTTGCAATCTATTACGCTGCACCTTTTTGCTATTGATTCTTTAAAGTGAGGGTAATTGCATTCTTTCCGGTGTAAAAGTCTGTTGTGAAGTTCTTTTATGGGTTATTATTCTGGTGTGAATTATTGTTGACGAGAAGCGCCCGCATTCATTGCCTGCGGTGACCTTTCGTAAAACCTGAATGCAGAGATATCGATTGCGTTAACAGCAGGCCGGAGCCAGACGTTACGCATGTGAAATTAATGTTAAGTGTTATTAATGAATGGCCTTAATCTAAATTAAACTTTATTTATTATTAACGACGAAAATGCAACTTTCGTTAATTTTAATAAAATTAGTTTAGCTGGTTATCAACACCATTAAATCCTCAATATTGCAATAATACTTATAAATAAAGTGGATTTGGGTTAAGATGCCTTTCAGAAAAGCGGGTTGGAGAGACGACTGTTTCGTATATCCAAACAAGCTTTTCTGAATTAATTGATTGTTATTGTTGGAATTATCTCTGGCTGGAAAGGATGAATCACTTCTGGCTACGTTAACAGCGCTGCGATAAGGATGGCAGGAAACGTCTCTTCCATTTAATGGAATTTACATAACCCTGCAAACCTCTAAATATCCTGAACGTGTAAGAGAATAAAAATAACGTCATGAAACGTGATTTCTGACTGTTGATATACAGCAGCACAATAACTATCTGTCAGGCAGTCTGCCGGGCCGGGATGCGAGGGAAAACCTCCAGAGGGAATTGCTTAACTGTAAGATACAGCTTCAACCCGGGCAGCTCCGCACGAGCAACCTGAAAGTGAATAGATATGATAAATGCAAATCGTCCGATCATGAATCTCGACCTCGATCTGCTGAGAACGTTTGTTGCGGTCGCCGATCTCAACACTTTTGCAGCAGCTGCTGCCGCCGTTTGTCGAACCCAGTCAGCCGTCAGCCAGCAAATGCAAAGGCTGGAGCAGCTGGTCGGTAAAGAGCTTTTTGCCCGTCATGGGCGCAATAAGCTGTTAACGGAACACGGCATTCAGCTACTGGGTTATGCCAGGAAAATACTGCGCTTTAATGATGAGGCATGTATGTCATTAATGTTTAGCAACCTTCAGGGGGTGTTAACATTAGGGGCATCTGACGAGTCAGCCGATACGATCTTACCTTTCCTTCTGAATCGAATTAGTTCGGTTTATCCGAAGCTTGCGCTGGATGTCAGCGTAAAACGAAACGCCTTTATGGTGGAGATGTTGAAAGAGAATGAGGTGGATCTGGTGGTGACCACGCACCGTCCCGGGCAATTCGACTGCCTGACGCTGCGTACATCGCCAACCCACTGGTATTGCGCGGCAGAGTACGTGCTGCAAAAAGGCGAAGCTATTCCGCTGGTGTTACTGGATGAACCCAGTCCTTTCCGCGACATGGTGCTTTCCGCGTTGAATGAGGCCAATATTCCGTGGCGTCTGGCGTATGTGGCTTCAACCTTGCCTGCGGTCCGCGCTGCGGTGAAAGCGGGGCTGGGCGTCACCGCCCGTCCGGTGGAGATGATGAGCCCGGACCTGCGGGTACTCGGTAAAGCCGATGGCCTGCCGGTACTGCCGGATACGGAATACCTGCTTTGCCATAATGGGGCAAGCAACAACGAGCTGGCGAAGATCGTCTTTGAAGCGATGGAGAATTACCATAATCCATGGCAATACGAACATGTTACTCCGGAAGGAGGGGGTGATTCCCTGGTCGTTGAAGGCGATTTTGAGTGATCAATTGCTCAAAATTCTGGTAACAAATTGTAAGTGTAAAAAAAGAGCCACTCACGCGATTTTCTCGCTGAGTGGTTTTTTTTGCCCGATAATAACCACTTTACCGCTGTGGTATTAAATTATATTTCAATTTTATCAGGTAGTTATGATTTTTTGTCTGAAATTTATACCGTTCGCCTTCTTGCTTTCTTCGTTGCGGTGTGATGTTAAAAAAACAGGAAATATGTTGCCGTTTTTTTGATTGAATTAACAAAAGCGTGTCTCAGATCAAGAAAATACTCCTATTTGGGGGGAGGAATCAGCGGCAAATCCTGTCAAAATAGGAGGGTTATTTTTTTTACTTCCAAAACGGACACGATTCAACAACATGCATTTGACGAAAAGTCAGGCCTTCACCAGGGTAAAAGGGCATGAAATGTTAATGAGAATCGCTTGATGTAATTTAATGTGAAGAAACCTTTGTTAAAGTTGACAATAGGTTATAGAAAGGAGTAAAAAACCACATCATTTTGCTGTCTACGTCTCATTTCTGACAGTTAGTGTAAGGTTATTTGTTCCTCCCCATGAATCGATGTGATGTCCATCTGCCAGCAAGAGCAGCGTCGTAGATATCACTTTTGATGAGTAAGCAATGAGTATGTCAACATCCACAGAAGTCATCGCTCATCACTGGGCATTCGCAATCTTTCTTATTGTAGCCATTGGCCTGTGCTGCCTGATGTTAGTCGGCGGCTGGTTCCTGGGCGGTCGCGCCCGTGCAAGGCACAAAAACACGCCTTTTGAATCAGGTATTGATTCGGTAGGTTCTGCTCGCTTACGCCTGTCTGCCAAGTTTTATCTGGTGGCCATGTTCTTCGTCATCTTTGACGTGGAAGCGCTTTACCTTTTCGCATGGTCGACCTCCATCCGCGAAAGTGGTTGGGTAGGCTTTGTCGAGGCCGCAATTTTCATTTTAGTGCTACTGGCCGGTCTGGTTTATCTGGTGCGTATTGGCGCGCTGGACTGGACGCCTGTCCGTTCACGTCGTGAACACATCAACCCGGAAAACAGTATCTCTAATCGTCAGCAGTAACAGCGAGGCAATAAGATGGATTATACGCTCACCCGCATAGATCCTAACGGTGAGAATGACCGTTACCCCCTGCAAAAACAGGAGATCGTAACCGACCCCCTGGAGCAAGAAGTCAATAAAAGCGTGTACATGGGCAAGCTCGAACATGCCATGCACGATATGGTCAACTGGGGTCGTAAGAACTCCATCTGGCCTTACAACTTTGGCCTTTCTTGCTGCTACGTTGAAATGGTGACGTCATTCACTGCGGTGCATGACGTTGCGCGTTTTGGGGCCGAGGTACTGCGTGCTTCCCCGCGTCAGGCAGACCTGATGGTGGTAGCCGGTACATGCTTTACTAAAATGGCGCCTGTCATTCAGCGTCTGTATGACCAGATGCTTGAGCCGAAATGGGTTATCTCCATGGGTGCTTGCGCTAACTCCGGTGGCATGTACGACATTTACTCCGTGGTGCAGGGCGTCGATAAATTTATTCCTGTGGATGTCTACATCCCAGGCTGTCCACCGCGTCCGGAAGCTTACATGCAGGCGCTGATGCTGCTGCAGGAGTCGATCGGCAAAGAGCGTCGTCCGCTCTCATGGGTGGTGGGCGATCAGGGTGTGTATCGCGCCAATTTGCAGTCTGAGCGTGAGCGTAAACGTGGTGAACGTATTGCCGTCACCAACCTGCGTACGCCTGACGAAATTTAATTTGCGCCTGTGGGCATGGAGTAAACCTTCGCATATCACTATTCAAATAGCGCGAAGCCACGCCCGACCACCACGGACCATTTGCAATGGTGAACAATATGACCGACTT
Source organism: Pseudomonadota bacterium (assembly GCA_023425455.1). Classification (GTDB taxonomy): domain Bacteria; phylum Pseudomonadota; class Gammaproteobacteria; order Enterobacterales; family Enterobacteriaceae; genus Enterobacter. The sequence continues at coordinate 4,083 of JAFACP010000248.1, forward strand.
AACCGCGCAAGAAGCCGCATGGCAAACCCGGGATCATCTGGATGACCCGGTTATTGGCGAGCTGCGCAACCGTTTTGGGCCGGATGCCTTTACCGTTCAGGCGACCCGCACCGGGGTACCCGTTGTTTGGGTGAAGCGTGAGCAATTACTGGAAGTCGTCGATTTCTTAAAGAAATTGCCAAAACCTTACGTCATGCTGTTTGACTTACACGGCATGGATGAGCGTCTTCGTACGCACCGCCAGGGTCTGCCTGCTGCGGACTTCTCCGTTTTCTACCACCTGATCTCAATAGACCGTAATACGGATATCATGCTCAAGGTGGCCTTGTCTGAAAACGACATGCATCTGCCGACGATCACCAAACTTTTCCCGAACGCCAACTGGTATGAGCGTGAGACCTGGGAAATGTTCGGCATGACCTTCGATGGGCACCCGAACCTGACGCGCATCATGATGCCGCAGACCTGGACCGGCCACCCGCTGCGTAAAGACTACCCGGCGCGCGCCACGGAATTCGATCCGTTTGAGCTGACCAAAGCCAAGCAGGATCTGGAAATGGAAGCGCTGACCTTCAAACCGGAAGACTGGGGAATGAAGCGTGGCTCCGAGAACGAGGACTTCATGTTCCTCAACCTCGGCCCGAACCACCCGTCTGCGCACGGTGCTTTCCGTATCATTCTTCAGCTTGATGGCGAAGAGATTGTCGACTGCGTACCGGATATCGGTTACCACCACCGTGGCGCCGAGAAGATGGGCGAACGTCAGTCCTGGCACAGCTACATTCCGTACACCGACCGTATCGAATATCTCGGCGGCTGCGTAAACGAAATGCCTTACGTGCTGGCGGTCGAAAAACTGGCCGGGATCACCGTGCCGGATCGCGTCAATGTCATTCGCGTGATGCTCTCTGAGCTGTTCCGTATCAACAGCCACCTGCTGTACATCTCCACCTTTATTCAGGACGTTGGCGCGATGACGCCGGTCTTCTTCGCCTTTACCGATCGTCAGAAAATCTACGATCTGGTGGAAGCGATTACCGGTTTCCGTATGCACCCGGCCTGGTTCCGCATTGGCGGCGTGGCGCACGACCTGCCGCGCGGCTGGGATCGCCTGCTGCGTGAATTCCTCGACTGGATGCCAAAACGTCTGGCCTCCTACGAGAAAGCCGCGCTGCGCAATACCATCCTGAAGGGGCGTTCCCAGGGCGTTGCTGCCTACGGCGCGAAAGAGGCGCTGGAGTGGGGAACCACCGGTGCGGGCCTGCGTGCCACCGGTATTGATTTCGACGTGCGTAAAGCCCGTCCTTACTCTGGTTATGAAAACTTTGACTTTGACGTCCCGGTTGGCGGCGGTGTTTCTGACTGCTACACCCGCGTGATGCTGAAAGTGGAAGAGCTGCGCCAGAGTCTGCGCATCCTTGAGCAGTGCCTCAACAATATGCCGGAAGGCCCGTTCAAAGCGGATCACCCGCTGACGACGCCGCCGCCGAAAGAGCGCACGCTGCAACATATCGAAACCCTGATCACCCACTTCCTGCAGGTTTCATGGGGCCCGGTGATGCCGGCTAATGAATCCTTCCAGATGATTGAAGCGACCAAGGGTATCAACAGTTACTACCTGACCAGCGACGGCAGCACCATGAGCTACCGTACCCGCGTGCGTACGCCACGCTTCGCGCACCTGCAGCAGATCCCAGCCGCCATTCGCGGCAGTCTGGTCTCCGACCTGATTGTGTATCTGGGTAGTATCGATTTTGTTATGTCAGATGTGGACCGCTAATTATGCACGAGAATCAACAACCACAAACCGAGGCTTTTGAGCTGAGTGAAGCAGAGCGTGCCGCGATTGAGCACGAGATGCACCACTACGAAGACCCGCGTGCGGCGTCCATTGAAGCGCTGAAGATCGTACAGAAGCAGCGTGGCTGGGTGCCGGACGGGGCGATTCACGCGATCGCCAAAGTGCTGGGTATCCCGGCAAGCGACGTGGAAGGTGTTGCCACCTTCTACAGCCAGATCTTCCGTCAGCCGGTGGGCCGCCATGTGATCCGCTATTGCGATAGCGTGGTTTGTCACATTACGGGTTATCAGGGCATTCAGGCCGCGATTGAGAAGAAACTCAATATCAAGCCGGGCCAGACCACCTTCGACGGGCGCTTTACCCTGCTGCCAACCTGCTGCCTGGGGAACTGCGACAAGGGGCCGACCATGATGATTGATGAGGATACTCACAGCCATCTGACGCCGGAAGCCATTCCTGACCTGCTGGAGCAGTACAAATGAAAACGGTGATTCGTACTGCTGAGACGCATCCGCTGACCTGGCGTCTGCGCGATGACAAGCAGCCTGTCTGGCTCGACGAATATCAGAGCAAAAACGGTTATGCCGGGGCGCGTAAGGCGCTGGGCGGCATGGCACCGGATGAGATCGTTAATGCGGTAAAAGACGCCGGTCTGAAAGGACGCGGCGGCGCGGGCTTCTCCACGGGTCTGAAATGGAGCCTGATGCCGAAAGACGAATCCATGAACATCCGTTACCTGCTGTGTAACGCTGATGAAATGGAGCCGGGCACCTATAAAGACCGCCTGCTGATGGAGCAGCTGCCGCACCTGCTGGTGGAAGGTATGCTGATCTCCGCCTTTGCGCTGAAAGCGTACCGCGGTTACATCTTCCTGCGCGGCGAGTACATCGAAGCGGCGGAAAACCTGCGTCGGGCGATTGCAGAAGCCACCGAAGCGGGTCTGCTGGGCAAAAATATTCTTGGCACCGGTTTTGACTTTGAACTGTTCGTGCACACCGGCGCCGGGCGTTATATCTGCGGTGAAGAGACCGCGCTGATTAACTCACTGGAAGGCCGTCGCGCCAACCCGCGCTCCAAGCCGCCGTTCCCGGCAAGCTCCGGCGTGTGGGGAAAACCGACCTGTGTCAACAACGTCGAAACCCTGTGTAACGTCCCGGCGATCCTCGCCAACGGCGTAGAGTGGTATCAGGGCATCTCCTCAAGCAAAGATGCCGGTACCAAGCTGATGGGCTTCTCCGGCCGGGTGAAAAACCCGGGCGTCTGGGAGCTGCCGTTTGGCACCACCGCACGCGAAATTCTTGAAGACTACGCCGGCGGTATGCGCGATGGTCTGAAATTCAAAGCCTGGCAGCCGGGTGGGGCAGGGACGGACTTCCTGACCGAGGCCCACCTTGACCTGCCAATGGAGTTCGAAAGCATTGGTAAAGCGGGCAGCCGTCTGGGTACGGCGCTGGCGATGGCCGTCGACCACGAGATCGGCATGGTATCGCTGGTGCGTAACCTGGAAGAGTTCTTCGCCCGTGAGTCCTGCGGCTGGTGTACACCGTGCCGTGATGGTCTGCCGTGGAGCGTGAAGATCCTGCGCGCTATTGAACGTGGCGAAGGCCAGCCTGGCGATATCGAGACACTTGAGCAACTGTGTCGATTCCTGGGGCCGGGTAAAACCTTCTGCGCCCACGCACCGGGTGCTGTCGAGCCACTGCAGAGCGCGATTAAATATTTCCGCGACGAATTCGAAGCAGGCATCAGGCAGCCGTTCAGCAATACCCATTCAATCAATGGTATTCAGCCGAACCTGCTGAAAGCGCGCTGGTAACGACAAGAATTTTGATTAACGCTCAGACATCGTCTGAGCCAACTGGAAGCATGCTAATGGCTACGATTCATGTAGACGGCAAAGAATACGACGTCAACGGGGCGGACAACCTGCTGGAAGCTTGTCTGTCTCTTGGCCTCGATATTCCGTACTTTTGCTGGCATCCGGCGCTGGGCAGCGTCGGTGCTTGCCGCCAGTGTGCGGTGAAGCAATATCAAAACGCGGAAGACACGCGTGGTCGCCTGGTGATGTCCTGTATGACGCCAGCCGCCGAAGGCACTTTTATTTCGATCGACGACGAAGAAGCGAAACAGTTCCGTGAAAGCGTGGTGGAGTGGCTGATGACCAACCACCCACACGATTGCCCGGTCTGTGAAGAGGGCGGCAACTGCCACCTGCAGGATATGACCGTCATGACCGGTCACAGCTTCCGTCGCTATCGCTTTACCAAGCGTACCCACCGTAATCAGGATCTGGGGCCGTTCATCTCGCACGAAATGAACCGCTGCATCGCCTGCTACCGCTGCGTGCGTTATTACAAAGACTACGCGGACGGTCAGGATCTGGGCGTCTATGGTGCCCATGACAACGTCTACTTCGGTCGTCCGGAAGATGGCGTGCTGGAGAGCGAATTCTCCGGCAACCTGGTCGAAATCTGTCCGACCGGCGTGTTCACCGATAAAACGCACTCCGAGCGTTATAACCGTAAATGGGACATGCAGTTTGCGCCGAGCATCTGCCAGCAGTGCTCCCTCGGCTGTAACACCAGCCCGGGCGAACGCTATGGCGAGCTGCGCCGTATCGAAAACCGTTACAACGGCACCGTTAACCACTATTTCCTCTGTGACCGTGGTCGCTTCGGCTATGGCTATGTGAACCTGAAAGATCGTCCACGTCAGCCGGTTCAGCGCCGTGGCGATGACTTCATCACCCTCAACGCTGAGCAGGCGATGCAGGGGGCGGCAGATATTCTGCGTCAGTCGAAGAAAGTGATCGGTATCGGCTCCCCGCGCGCCAGCATCGAAAGCAACTTCGCGCTGCGTGAGCTGGTGGGTGCGGAAAACTTCTACACCGGTATCGCAGAAGGCGAGCAGGCGCGTCTGCAGCTGGTGCTGAAAGTGCTGCGCGAAGGCGGTATTCATACCCCGGCACTGCGCGAAATTGAATCGTATGACGCGGTGCTGGTGCTGGGTGAAGACCTGACGCAGACCGGCGCCCGCGCGGCGCTGGCGGTTCGTCAGGCGGTGAAAGGCAAAGCGCGCGAAATGGCTGCAGCGCAGAAAGTGGCCGACTGGCAGATTGCGGCGATCCTCAATATTGGCCAGCGGGCTAAACATCCGCTGTTCGTGACCAACGTCGATAATACCCGTCTGGATGACATCGCGGCGTGGACCTACTGCGCGCCGGTTGAAGATCAGGCCCGTCTTGGCTTTGCGATTGCCCACGCGCTGGACAACACGGCGCCAGCGGTCGACGGTCTGGACAGCGACCTGCAGAACAAGGTCGATGTGATTGTTCAGGCGCTGGCGGGGGCGAAGAAACCGCTGATTATTTCCGGAACCAACGCCGGCAGCGTAGAGATCGTTCAGGCGGCAGCGAACGTGGCCAAAGCCCTGAAAGACCGCGGTGCGGACGTTGGTATCACCATGATTGCCCGTGCGGTGAACAGCATCGGTCTGGGTATGATTGGCGGTGGCTCTCTGGAAGCCGCGTTAAGCGAACTCGAATCGGGTGCCGCTGACGCCGTGGTGGTGCTGGAAAACGATCTGCACCGTCACGCTTCTGCCGCCCGCGTTGACGCCGCGCTCTCTAAAGCGCCGCTGGTGATGGTTATCGACCATCAGCGCACTGCCATCATGGATAAAGCGCACCTGGTGCTCTCTGCGGCGAGCTTCGCCGAAAGCGACGGGACGGTCATCAACAACGAAGGCCGCGCGCAGCGCTTCTTCCAGGTGTATGACCCGGCGTACTACGACAGCAACACCGTGATGCTGGAAAGCTGGCGCTGGCTGCACTCGCTGCACAGCACCGTGCAGAGCCGCGAACTGGACTGGACTCAACTCGATCACGTGATTGACGCGGTGGTGGAAAAACTGCCTCAGCTGTCCGGCATCAAAGATGCGGCCCCTGATGCAAGCTTCCGTATTCGCGGTCAGAAACTGGCGCGTGAGCCGCACCGCTACAGCGGTCGCACCGCGATGCGCGCCAATATCAGCGTGCATGAGCCGCGTCAGCCGCAGGATAAAGACACCATGTTCGCCTTCTCCATGGAAGGGAACAACCAGCCGTCCGCGCAGCGCACTCAGGTGCCATTTGCCTGGGCACCGGGCTGGAACTCCCCGCAGGCATGGAATAAATTCCAGGCGGAAGTGGGTGGGTCACTGCGTCACGGCGATCCTGGCGTGCGCCTGATTGAAGCCTCAGAAACCGGTCTGGACTTCTTCACGACCGTGCCGGCGAGCTTCCAGCCACAGGTTGGTCAGTGGCGTATCGCGCCGTACTACCACCTGTTTGGTAGCGACGAGATGTCCCAGCGCTCACCCGTATTCCAGAGCCGTATGCCGCAGCCGTACATCAAGCTCAACCCGGCGGATGCCGCGACGCTTGGCGTGAACGCGGGCGCCAACATCGCCTTTAGCTATGAGGGCCAGACCATCAGCCTGCCGCTGATTGTCTCTGACGCTCTGACGGCAGGGCAGGTTGGTCTGCCGATGGGCATGCCTGGCATTGCGCCAGTCATGGCAGGCGCGAGTCTTGATAACCTGCAGGAGGCAAAAGCATGAGTTGGTTAACGCCGGATCTTATCGACATCCTGCTGAGCATTCTGAAAGCAGTGGTTATCCTGCTGGTGGTGGTCACCTGCGGCGCGTTCATGAGCTTTGGTGAACGTCGTCTGCTCGGTCTGTTCCAGAACCGTTACGGACCGAACCGCGTAGGCTGGGGCGGCTCGCTCCAGCTGGTTGCGGACATGATCAAAATGTTCTTTAAAGAGGACTGGATCCCACGCTTCGCGGACCGGGTGATCTTTACCCTGGCACCGATGATCGCCTTCACCTCGCTGCTGCTGGCATTTGCTATTGTGCCTGTCAGCCCGACCTGGGTTGTGGCCGATCTGAACATCGGGATCCTGTTCTTCCTGATGATGGCAGGCCTCGCGGTGTATGCGGTGCTGTTTGCCGGCTGGTCCAGTAACAACAAATACTCGCTGCTGGGCGCGATGCGTGCGTCTGCGCAGACCCTCAGCTACGAAGTGTTCCTCGGGCTCTCGCTGATGGGCGTGGTGGCGCAGGCCGGTTCATTTAACATGACCGACATCGTCAACAACCAGGCTGACATCTGGAACGTTATCCCGCAGTTCTTTGGTTTTATTACCTTTGCTATCGCGGGCGTGGCGGTGTGTCACCGTCACCCGTTTGACCAGCCAGAAGCCGAACAGGAGCTGGCCGACGGTTACCACATCGAATATTCCGGTATGAAATTCGGTCTGTTCTTCGTGGGCGAGTACATCGGTATTGTCACCGTCTCCGCGTTGATGGTAACGCTGTTCTTTGGTGGCTGGCATGGCCCGTTCTTACCGCCGTTCATCTGGTTCGCGCTGAAAACCGCGTTCTTCATGATGATGTTCATTTTGATTCGTGCGTCATTACCGCGTCCTCGTTATGACCAGGTAATGTCTTTCGGCTGGAAAGTTTGCCTGCCGCTGACGCTCATCAACTTGCTGGTAACGGCGGCTGTCATTCTCTGGCAGGCGCAATAAGGGGCTAATAGACCATGACCTTAAAAGAATTATTGGTGGGCTTTGGCACCCAGGTACGCAGTATCTGGATGATCGGCCTGCACGCGTTTGCCAAACGCGAAACCCGGATGTACCCGGAAGAACCGGTATATCTGCCGCCGCGCTACCGTGGCCGTATCGTGCTGACGCGCGATCCGGACGGCGAGGAGCGCTGCGTTGCCTGTAACCTGTGTGCGGTAGCGTGTCCGGTAGGCTGTATCTCTCTGCAGAAAGCGGAGACGGTCGATGGCCGCTGGTATCCTGAGTTCTTCCGCATCAACTTCTCACGCTGCATCTTCTGCGGTCTGTGTGAAGAAGCGTGCCCAACCACGGCGATTCAGCTGACCCCGGACTTCGAACTGGGTGAGTACAAACGTCAGGATCTGGTGTACGAGAAAGAGGATCTGCTGATTTCCGGTCCGGGCAAATACCCGGAATATAACTTCTACCGGATGGCGGGTATGGCAATCGACGGCAAAGATAAGGGC
>JAFACP010000290.1 GCA_023425455.1 Pseudomonadota bacterium
GCATATCATCATCCAGCGTGTAGGGTTTTCTGGCGCGTCGGATAACCGCCAACGAGAGCGCGGCGAAAAGCAGTACAATCAGGACAAGATGGAATTTCTGCGTGAGCAGATAAGCACTTATCAGCGACGCATGCCGCAGGCTGACGCTCATCGCGAACGGATATTTGTCAGACATCACCCGCTGGAAGGCAACGGTTTTCGATGCGGAGGAGTTCCACGCAAGGGCACCCTGCGCAGACAGATAGACATTTCCCACCGAAAATTGAATCACTGACCCCGACTTAGACAGCTGCTGCATGATCGTCTGGATATAGACGCCGTCTATCGCTGTCACCACAAACCGATCGTCGCGTGTTTTTTTCAGTAAAATAATCGGATGCCAGCTCTGGATGAGATTGCCGGTGATCAGCGCCAGCTCTCCCCCCTGATAGTGCTGCTGCGGATCCTTGATATCCAACTCGCCAACCAACGAGTGGCAGGTGATGACGTCGCTTGCGCCGGTCGAGATGGAGCGGATAAACGGTGTCGTGGTCACCAGCGTGCGGATCGCCGGAAGCTGCGCCTGGCATCCCCCGCTTAACGAGCTCTGCGCCAGGATTTTTGTATTGGTTTCTTCCGCATAATCAATGACATTACCAATGATCTCGACAAGCTCGCTCGCCGTATGCTGATTCTTTATATTGGCATCACGGACAAACAGAAAAAAGTCCAGCAGAATACAAACCGAGAACGTCAGAATCAGATAATAAATGGGTTTTAAAACCGTTCTTTTTTTTCTGTGCATAAGGAGAGACTCGCTCAGTACCCGAAGGTTGCCTGCTGAAACGCATACTAAGTCTGACTATTTTTAGCCGAATCCACGGCTCAGGATTTGATCATAATCATCGAACACTACGAATAAATCCAGTGAAAATGAAGCAGATACTGCATTGCTCTCTTTTATTCGTAAAAATAAATACAATTATATTTAGTGGTTATTTTTCATTTTTGAACTACGCACAATATTGACCTCACCAGCAAAGCGTATCGCCTTAAACAATAAGCATAATAAAACGGGATCACCGCTAACCGTCATCCCGTTTTGCGCGGCGCGATAATGATATCGCGATTATTGTGGCGTGTGTGCGGACAAACCCATTGCCTGTCGGCATAAATATCAACAATAAAAAGCTCAAAAACGGTAGCCAAGGTTGGTCACGAAGAACCACATGTCCGGGTTATCGTAAGCGCCGCCAAACAGCGAGGAGTTCACTTTTGCAGATTCCATGGTCAGATATTCAACGGCGAGACCGATATTGCTGTTCGCCGTCATCTGGTACTGCGCCCCCGTCCCAAAGCGCCAAGCCGCACCGGAAGGCATAGTCAGGGAGGCGTTATCCTCATTCGTAGGACGACTCTTAATGAATCACATTGATTCAATTACAGTTTTTTCCTAAAGCCTTGTCCGCTCTCCTGTGCCATGCTGAATCACGCTCATAACCGATAACGTTAAATGAGGACATTATGAAAAAAACAATTATCGCACTCTCTGCCGTTCTGCTGGCCGCACCTGTTTTTGCCGCCACCACACATGCAACCGACGAGACCGTCGCCGCGGCCAATGCCAACGCCAATGACGCGCAGCAAAAACTGCATGAGGCGCAGAACAAAGGCGAAGAGCTGAAGCTCAAACAAAAACACGCCGCTGAGGGCAAAATCGACAACCTGAGCAGCAAGGTAAGCGAAGATTCGCAGAAAGCCTGGCATAAAACCGAGGAAGGTGCCGAGAAAGGCTGGGATGCGACCAAAGAGGGCGCGGAAAAAGGCTGGAATAAAACCAAACAGGGTGCCAGTGAACTCGAAAAGAAAGTCACTGAATAATCCTCTCCCGACAAGGCCGCCACGCGGCCTTGTCTGTTTATGCGCCCGCAGGCGGGAATTTACGGCTTACCTGCGAAGCTCACCACCATTAAAACGCGCTGTTTTTACCTTATTTCCCTTTTCGCTAATTCATGCTAAACGCGCAGCAGAATAGTAATTACCTGGCGAAAATAATTTAACCTCACCTAAATATAATATATCCCTGCCAGGCATTTTATCATCACTTAAACACCACTTAAGCATGATTAAAGAAAAGCGTTTTAAATAAATAACCGTCATAAATATATTGTCCGCCACGCCGCCACATCACCCCCCGACGCGCCAGCGCACTACATTCTAAAAACACGCTTTTATTCAGCCAGTTAGAGAGATTCCTTACACACTCAGCCTGCGCTAGCCATCGTTAGCCCTGCTCTGTAAAGCGGGTTTACGCAACCCCGGTTTGCATATTCATATATTTATAGCTATATCATTTTTAGGCCCGTTAAAAATAATATCGCCATTAATCACAAGGTTTAAATTCGACAAAAGAATAAAAACTTTCTTTTTACGAAAATAGAATCACTTGCTGTTATCCCGCTTAATGCGGGTCGGCATCGGCCGCTCTGAAGAAAAGTTACGGCAAAAAGATTAATGAGAAGCCACTTTGTCAGGGGTTCACGTTCCCCTCCGCATTGCGATGGCATGACCTTGCATGTCATCCACTGGACACGGCTGGAGTCATAACAATATGAGCCAAATATCGGTTATATCGAAACTTATCGGCGTGGAAACCACCACGGAAGGCACGCAGGTCACGCTGGGCCACTCCTCTATTGTTAAACTGCATGTCGGGCGAGCCGAGATCGCGCGCTACGCCCGCAGCGGTAACGACCTGATAGTCTCCCTGCACTCCGGTGAAACGATCACCCTGAAGAACTTCTATACCAGCGATGCCCTGGGCGCCAGCCATCTGGTGCTGGAAGAGAGCAACGGCGCACTATGGTGGATTGAGGATCCTGCTGCACTCACGCATTACCAGGCGCTTTCATCGCTTGAACCCTTAATGGCAACATCCAGTGCTGATGCCATTGGTGCCGCGCTGCTGCCTGGGTTAGCAGGCGGCGCTGCACTCGCCGGAGGAGCCGCGTTTGCCTCGGATGCAGGAACCTCTGATACTCCAGCCAGTGCAACCCCCGCCTCAGAGGATAACACCTCGCCCGATGCCCCAAACAATCTGCAATTCTCTTCCGACGGCAAGACCGTTACCGGTTCTGCTGAAGCCAACAGTACCATCATACTGAAAGACGCCAGCGGCAATATGGTGGGTTCAGGACAAACGGGCAGCGACGGAAGATTCGCAATTGCTCTGACACCACCAATGACCAATGGCGAACAGGTTATCGCCACAGCAACGGACACCTCCGGCAACATCAGTCAGCCCGGTATGGTGACGGCACCAGACTTAACCGCGCCCGATGTGCCAACCATTTTAAACCTCAACGATGATATCGGGACAAAGACCGGCGCACTGCTCAACGGGCAACTGACGGATGATGCTCATCCAACCCTCAGCGGAACCGGCGAACCCGGAACAACGGTCACGCTGTACGACAACGGCAAGCCGATCGCCACTGCCGGGGTTGATGCAAATGGCAACTGGAGCATAACGCCAGCTCAGCCGCTGACCGAAGGTTCACACTCATTCTGCGTGCAGGAAACCGACGCCGCCGGCAACCAGAGCGGGATGTCGCAGACCATCGATTTTATCGTTGATCTCACACCGCCGGAGATGCCCGTCATCAGCCTCAACCCGGAGGGAACCCGGATCAGCGGCACCGCAGAGCCTAACAGCACCATCATCATCACCAACGATGCGGGTGAGCAGATCGGCAGTGACACGACCGATGGCAACGGCGAATTCATCATCACCCTCACCACTGCGCAATCCAACGGTCAGATAATCTCGGTCGTGGCACGGGACGACGCCGGCAACACGAGTCCGGCGGCGACCGTCAGCGCACAAGACACCACGCCGCCCGCCGCACCCGCTGGGCTGCTGGTGGCCGACGATGGCCTCAGCGTCAGCGGCCACGCGGAGCCGAACAGTACGGTGACCATCAAAGGCGAAGACGGCAGCACGATAGGCCAGGCAAGCGCCGGCGCTGACGGCAGCTTTATCATCCCGATTAGCCCGGCCCAGCTGGATGGCGAAGTGCTGCAGGTTATCGCCACCGACGGCCAGGGCAATGTCAGCCCGCCCGGTTACGCCGACGCGCCGGACACCACCTCCCCGCTGGCACCGGATAATCTGCTGATTTCCGCCGACGGTACAACCGTCACCGGCACCGCAGAGCCCGGCAGCACGGTCACCATTCGTGACGGGGAGACGCTTGTCGGCCAGGACATCACCGACGATCAGGGCAATTTTAGCGTGACGCTCACGCCGCCAAAAACCAATGGCGAATCCCTGACGGCCGAAGCAACCGACCCGGCAGGCAATACCGGTGCCACGGAGCCCTTTGATGCGCCGGACATCACGCCGCCCGCCGCGCCACTAATCCTTGCCGTGGAAGATAACGCCCCCGGGATCACCGGCGTGATTGCCGAGGGCGGGCTGACCAACGATAGCACCCCCGTCATCAGCGGCAGCGGCGAAGCGGGCGCCCGGCTCTATATCTACAGCGGTGACGACCAAATCGGCACGCTGGTGATCCCGGAGACAGGAACGTGGACATTTACCCCGGATGTCCATCTGCGCGAAGGTGGCCATGTCCTGAGCGTGGCGGCGGTAGATGAGGCGGGAAATATCAGCGACCGCTCGAACAGCTGGAGTATTACCGTCGACAGCGTGGCGCCAGCCTCCCCGGTGATTACCCATCTGGTGGACGACGTGCCGGGGTTGACCGGTGCAGTCTATACCGCTGGCACCACCAACGACGATCGCCCGACCATCAACGGCACGGCGGAGCCCGGCTCGACGGTCACCCTGTTCCTGAACGGTGAAGAGATAGGCACGGCGGTGGCGGGCGACGGCGGCGCATGGAGCTTTACTCCGGACAGCGCACTCGACGATGCCACCTATACGCTGACGGCGGTGACCACCGACAGCGCAGGCAACACCAGCAGCACGCCGGGCAGCTTTACCTTTACGCTTGACACCACGCCGCCGGCCGCCGCCGCTATCACCGGCGCCAGCGACGATGTGGGTGATGTCACAGGCGCTCTCGCCAGCGGTGCAATCACGGACGACACCCTGCCGCTGTTAAGCGGCACCATGCCTGCAGGCGTGAGCGTGACCGTTTATGACGGAGACACCCTTCTCGGCACCGCCACGCCGGATGGCAGCGGGAACTGGAGCTTCACGCCAGCCACGCCGCTGACGGATGGTCTGCACACCCTGACGGTGCACGCAACGGACAGCGCCGGCAACAGCACGGTATCTGCGCCTTTCGAACTGACTGTCGATACGACCGCGCCCGCCACGCCGGACTCGCCGGCGATCACCGTGAATCCGGACGGCGGCACCGCGCAGACGGTGCTCAATCCGGGGGAGACCACCCGCGATACCACGCCAACCCTGAGCGGCACCGGCCCCCCCGGTGAGATTGTCACTATCTACGACGGCACGACAACGC
>JAFACP010000380.1 GCA_023425455.1 Pseudomonadota bacterium
TCTTTCGGGTCGAGGGCATCACGCAAGCCATCGCCAATAAAGTTAAAACAGAACAACGTCACCACCAGAAAAGCGGCCGGGAACAGCAGTAGCCACGGCGACACTTCCATCGAGTTGGCGCCATCGCTTAGCAACGCGCCCCAACTGCTCAGCGGCTCCTGCGTCCCCAGCCCCAGGAAGCTGAGGAACGATTCGAACAGGATCATGCTTGGCACCAGCAAGGAGGCGTACACCACCACCACGCCCAGCACGTTAGGCACAATATGACGCAGGACGATGTTACCGGTCGACACGCCGCCCACCTGCGCGGCTTCAATAAATTCTTTCCGCTTCAGGCTCAGGGTTTGCCCGCGCACAATACGCGCCATATCCAGCCACGACACCATCCCGATGGCCACGAAGATCAGCAGGATGTTTTGACCGAAGAAGGTCACCAGCAGGATCACGAAGAACATGAACGGGAAGGAGTTTAAGATCTCCAGCAGACGCATCATGACCGAGTCAACTTTGCCGCCCAGGTAACCGGAAAGCGAGCCATAGAGCGTGCCAACAATCACCGCGACCAGCGCGGCGGCGATCCCAACCATCAACGAGATGCGACCACCAATGGCGACACGAACCAGCAGGTCGCGGCCGGAGGAGTCGGTGCCAAAATAGTGCCCGGAGGCCATATCCGGCGCGCTGGACATCATTCCCCAGTCGGTATCGAAATAGGTGAACGCTGAGAGCATCGGTGCCAGCGTGACGAACAGGGCGATGACCACCAGCACAATCAGGCTGGCGACCGCTGCACGGTTGTGCATAAAGCGACGACGGGCATCCTGCCAGAGGCTGCGTCCTTCGACTTCCAGTTTCTCACTGAAGTTTTCCAGCGCCTCGCTGTTTTTCTTACTCAACATCATGGCGTACCCCAGCGTTAGTAACGGATTTTCGGGTCGATAACGGCATACAGCACATCGACAATAGCGTTAAAGAAAATAGTCAGCGTTCCCACGAGGATCGTGAGACTGAGAACCAGAGAATAGTCGCGGTTCAGCGCGCCGTTAACAAACAGCTGACCAATACCCGGCAGACCATAGATGGTTTCAATGACCATTGAACCCGTAATAATACCGACGAAGGCAGGCCCCAGATAGGAGAGCACAGGCAGCAGTGCAGGCTTCAGCGCGTGACGGAAGATAATCCGGCGCATTGGCAGCCCTTTGGCGCGCGCAGTACGAATGAAGTTTGAGTGCAGCACTTCAATCATCGAGCCGCGGGTGATACGCGCAATACTGGCAATATAGGCCAGCGATAATGCCACCATTGGCAAGATCATATATTTGAGCGCACCGCCGTTCCATCCGCCTCCTGGCAACCATTTCAGCGTGATGGCAAATATCATCACCAGTAATGGCGCGACAACGAAACTGGGGATAACCACCCCGGTCATTGCGACCCCCATTACGGCATAATCCCATTTGGTATTTTGTTTAAGCGCGGCGATCACGCCGGCAGTGACGCCGAGAACCACGGCAAGTAAGAAGGCCGCAGCCCCTAATTTCGCCGATACCGGGAAGCTGGAAGCCACCAGGTCGTTAACGGAATAGTCTTTATATTTAAATGACGGTCCAAAATCACCCTGCGCGAGTTGCTTCAGATAATTGAAGTACTGAGTCGTGATCGGATCGTTTAAATGGTATTTCGCTTCAATATTGGCCATAACTTCTGGCGGCAGCGTACGTTCACCGGTAAAGGGACTTCCCGGTGCCAGTCGCATCATAAAGAAGGAGATCGTTATAAGAATAAAGAGTGTTGGAATCGCTTCGAGACAGCGACGTAGGATAAATTTCAACATTGCCCGTACCTTCTGGCGTGTGCCTATATTATGTGATGATGGTTAGACACCGTGGGGCGGGCCCTTGCCCGCCCCCCTCATTGCCATTAATGCTTGATAATATACAAGTTTTTAACGTAGATATTATCCATCGGGTCTTTACCGGTGTAGCCACCTACCCACGGTTTAACCAGACGGGCGTTAACATAGTAGTAAACCGGAACGATTGCAGAGTCTTTATCCAGCTGCTGTTCAGCTTTCGCATACAGCTCGCTGCGCTGTGCTTCGTCAGTCACCTGCAGCGTATCAGCGATCAGCTTATCGAACGCCGGGCTCTTATAGTGCGCGGTGTTGTTCGAGCTGTCGCTCAGCATGGTGTTCAGGAAGGAGGTCGGCTCGTTGTAGTCTGCACACCAGCCGGCACGCGCTACGTCAAAGGTGCCCTGATGACGGCTGTCGAGGAAGGTTTTCCACTCCTGGTTTTCCAGCTTCACGTTCGCGCCCAGGTTCTTTTTCCAGATCGAGGAGACGGCGATCGCCAGTTTTTTATGCAGATCGGAGGTGTTGTACAGCAGGTCAAAGGTCAACGGTTTGTCGGCAGTAAAGCCAGCTTCGGCCAGCAGTTTCTTCGCCTCTTCGTTACGTTTTTCCTGTGACCATTTAAACCACTCTGGTTCAGTCAGTTTTGCACCGTCGGTGTATGGCGGGGTGTAGCTGTAGGCTGGCAGGTCGCCCTGGTTTTTCACCTTATTGACGATGATATCGCGGTCCAGAGCCAGTTTCAGCGCGGTACGCACGCGAACGTCATTGAACGGTGCTTTCTGGTTGTTGATTTCGTAGTAATAGGTGCACAGATAAGGGTCAACATGCACTTCCTGCGGGATCTCTTTTTTCAGTTTCTGGAACAGTTCGATCGGCAGGTTGTTATAGGTCATGTCGATTTCGCCGCTGCGGTAGCGGTTAACGTCGGTGACTTCAGAAGAGATTGGCAGGTAGGTAACCTGGTTAATAACAGTCTTCGCGTTGTCCCAGTAATTTGTATTACGTTCCAGCACAATGCGTTCGTTAACGACCCAGTTTTTCAGCTTATAGGCGCCGTTCGTCACGATATTGGCCGGCTGGGTCCATTTTTCACCGTATTTTTCAACAGCGGCTTTTGGCACCGGAGATACCGACGGGTGAACCAGCAGTTTATAGAAGTACGGAACAGGCTCGCTCAACGTCACTTCAAAGGTATGGTCATCAATCGCTTTTACGCCGAGATCGGTAACCGGTTTTTTACCCGCGATAATGTCATCAATATTGGCGACGTGACCATATTGCAGATAGCTCGCATACGGTGACGCCGTATTTGGGTTCGCCAGGCGCTGCCAGCTGTAGACGAAATCTTCCGCCGTTACAGGCGTGCCGTCGGACCATTTCGCGTCTTTACGCAGATGGAAGGTCCAGACTTTAAAATCTTTGTTTTCCCACTTCTCTGCCACACCCGCTACCGGGTGACCATCTACGTCACTGACCAGCAGGCCTTCGAACAGGTCGCGGCTCACGTTAGACTCAGGAACACCTTCAATTTTGTGCGGGTCAAGAGACTGAACTTCCGCGCCGTTGTTACGTACCAGCGTCTGTTTTTCAGCCAGTTGAACACCGGCAGGAACGTCAGCAGCCATGGCGACGTTGCCCGCGATTAGCGCAGTCAGGATCCCCGCCGCTACCAGACTTTTTTTTGTGATGATGGACATTGTGTTGATACTCCACTCATTATAATTACTGGCCTTGGCCAGCTGTGTAATCCCCTGTTGGGGCCTGTACAGCGCAGGAGTTTTTTTTGCTGCTGTCAGGTTCTTTTTTACTTCTTGCTATCACCGACTTCTTTATTACTGACGGTTCGTCTGACCGCCTTGCGTCGATTCTTAACACGCCTCCCCTGTTTGAGACGTGCATTGGATATCTGAGAAAAGGGCTATATGAAAATAATTCTCATCTACTTGTTTAATGCTGCAAAATATAAGGCCGGAAAGTACCAAATGGCGTAATCCCGCGCCAATACATTTTGCAAATTTGTTAAGCAATTCTCTTTTACGCCGTTAAGCGTGTTTCACCGGATAAGCCCACCAGGCACCATTCGATACAAAAACAAGTGGGTATTCAATACGATAGAGATAAAAAATTCTGCGGGCGCGTCACTGCGCTAGCATCGATTACTTTTGTACGAAAATTTAACAACTGGTTATTATTTAGCACATTCTTCTAGGGGAACGTTGAAATTACTAATATCATTTCGCTTATCTCTCAGCAAGCCCCAGAGTATCATGTGAGTAAAATAACAGAGCGATTGGCGGGTTTCTGCGCAAGAACGTGCGCAGAAAATAGATAACCTGTTGAAATGTATGAACAGTAAATTATTAGTAGAATTTATTATGACAACCCGTCTGTTCAACTTTATTTATATGATTTGCTGATATTCACGTAAAAAAAACGGAGCCGCTGGCTCCGTTTTCCCGGTTCCTCATCTGCGCTAATGCAACAGGCCAGGAAAAATGCTCTTGATGCCGGTGACAATGAACTCGATACCCAGCGCCATCAATAGCAAACCCATAATTCGCGTAATGACGTTGATACCGGTTTGTCCGAGCCAGCGCACCAGCCACGGAGCCATCCGGAATACTCCCCAGCAGCAGAGCGCAAAAAGGGCAATCGCGACGGAGAAACCGATCAGATGCATCAGGTTGTGGTAACGGGTTCCCCAGACGATTGTCGAACTGATGGCTCCGGGCCCCGCCATTAAAGGCAGCGCAAGCGGCACAACGCCAATGCTCTCACGAATGGCCGTTTCTGATTTTTCCTGCTTATTCTGCTTATCTTCCCCCAGCTTCCCGCTGATCATCGACATTGCAATCGTCACCACCAGGATCCCGCCCGCAATACGGAATGAATCGATAGAGATACCAAACAGCTGCAAAATCGCATCCCCCAGATAGAGGGAGGTCAGCAGAATAATCGCCACAGACAGGTTGGCCGTGAGATTGGTTTTATTCCTTGCGGCCGCCGTCTGATAACTGGTCATACTGATAAAGACAGGAATAATGCCCACCGGGTTAACCAGAGCAAATAAGCCGATAAAAAACTTAAAATAGGTGGGGAAATCAAATAACGTTTGGATCACGTTTCGCTCCGCTTGTGCGCAAAGGCTGCTGTCGTTAGGGTGTCACGGTAAAGCCGCGCTGAAGATACGCTTTTTATCAGCACACTTCACCAGAAATCTGCTTCAAAACGTTATCATTTCATGATGTTAAAGGGTTGTAGAACCAATGATAGCGTTACTTCCAATAGTTACTTAATTATTTAACACTGGAAAAATCTCAAAGAAATAGCCTGCTGAAAGGTATCAGCTTGGGGTAAAATTGACGCAGATCATGATTTCCGTACTCAGAAGTGAGTAATCTTGATGTCGCCCCCAGGGAGATCACCTATCAAAAAGGGATGATGCTAAGGTAAGGCTCTTTTAGTAAATTAGTGTGTCGGAGCAGGAAGTAACCCTTTGTTTTAATATGTGTTACGCAAGTACTGTCGGCTCTGACTATACTCTCTGTCGTATCGAGCGCTGGTTTACTAAAAGAGTTTAACATTATCAGGAGAGCATTATGGCTGTTACTAACATCGCTGAACTGAACGCCCTCGTCGAGCGCGTCAAAAAAGCCCAGCGTGAATATGCCAATTTCACCCAAGAACAGGTTGATAAAATCTTCCGCGCCGCCGCTCTGGCTGCTGCAGATGCTCGAATCCCTCTCGCTAAAATGGCCGTTGCCGAATCCGGCATGGGTATCGTTGAAGATAAAGTGATCAAAAACCACTTTGCTTCAGAGTATATCTACAACGCCTATAAAGATGAGAAAACCTGTGGCGTGTTGTCTGAAGATGACACCTTCGGTACCATCACCATCGCTGAGCCTATCGGTATTATCTGCGGTATCGTTCCAACCACTAACCCAACCTCTACCGCTATCTTCAAATCACTGATTAGCCTGAAGACGCGTAACGCAATCATCTTCTCCCCGCACCCACGTGCGAAAGACGCCACCAACAAAGCTGCAGATATCGTGCTGCAGGCTGCTATCGCGGCTGGCGCGCCAAAAGATCTGATCGGCTGGATTGACCAACCGTCCGTAGAGCTGTCTAACGCACTGATGCACCACCCTGACATTAACCTGATCCTTGCGACCGGTGGTCCTGGCATGGTTAAAGCCGCTTACAGCTCCGGTAAACCTGCTATCGGCGTCGGCGCGGGCAACACGCCGGTTGTGATTGATGAAACCGCAGATATCAAACGTGCGGTGGCATCTGTTCTGATGTCCAAAACCTTCGACAACGGCGTAATCTGTGCTTCTGAGCAGTCTGTTGTGGTCGTTGACTCCGTATACGAAGCCGTTCGCGAACGTTTCGCCAGCCACGGCGGCTACCTGCTGCAGGGCAAAGAGCTGAAAGCGGTTCAGGACATCATCCTGAAAAATGGCGCGCTGAACGCCGCCATCGTTGGTCAGCCAGCGTATAAAATTGCTGAACTGGCGGGCTTCAGTGTTCCGGCGACCACCAAGATCCTGATCGGTGAAGTGAAAGTCGTTGATGAAAGCGAACCGTTTGCACATGAAAAACTGTCTCCGACGCTGGCAATGTACCGTGCGAAAGATTTCGATGACGCGGTAGAGAAAGCCGAGAAACTGGTTGCCATGGGCGGTATCGGTCATACCTCCTGCCTGTACACCGACCAGGATAACCAGCCAGAACGTGTTGCTCACTTCGGTCAGAAGATGAAAACGGCGCGTATCCTGATTAACACCCCGGCTTCTCAGGGTGGTATCGGCGACCTGTACAACTTTAAACTCGCACCTTCCCTGACTCTGGGTTGTGGTTCCTGGGGTGGTAACTCCATCTCTGAAAACGTTGGTCCTAAACACCTGATCAACAAGAAAACCGTTGCTAAGCGAGCTGAAAACATGTTGTGGCACAAACTTCCGAAATCTATCTACTTCCGCCGTGGCTCTCTGCCAATCGCGCTGGATGAAGTGATTACTGA
>JAFACP010000191.1 GCA_023425455.1 Pseudomonadota bacterium
TGCCAGTACTGACCTTTTTTGCGTGCAACCACGAAGTCAGGATGGCGCAGCAACCGCTGCTGATGGACGATATCCGCAGCGGTGATCCAGCGCAGGGGAACGCCGGGCGTGCGGGTATGCGGACGGATAAAGAGCTGCTCGAAAGCGGTTCTCTGTGCCGGGGTCTGCAGCCGGAAGCGCTCGCTGACGTCGGCGCCGTCTTCATCGTAATAGGTAATTTTCAGCCATTCGCCTTTTTCATCGGCACCGGGCTGGAGCGCCATGCCGGCGCAGCGAAGCACCAGCGCATCTTTTAACTTCAGCGCCGCTTTTAACATGTCGTCGGGATCAACGAGCACCGTGTCGCACTCCCGACAGCGGCGCGCGGCGATATCGTTCTCCGCGTTGCACTGCGGGCAGTGTTTAAAGCGAAAGCGAAAATCACACTGTTCCCGGTGACCCTCGTCATCGTCAAACCAGCCCTGGCAGCGGCGGCCAAAATGTTCGATCAACGTCCCGTCGGCGGTGGTTTTTCCCCAGAAGGTGTTGGCAAAGCCGCAGGCCGGGCAGAAAACCTGTACCGGGACATTGTCACTTTTCCCCTTCGGCGTGCCCACCTCCGGCGCATAGAGATCGTGCGGATTACCGGCGTAATCAAGGATCAGACAGTCGGTTTTCCCGGGCGCCAGGCGTAATCCGCGCCCGACGATCTGCTGATACAGGCTGACGGATTCGGTCGGGCGTAAAATAGCAATCAGGTCGACGTGCGGGGCGTCAAAACCGGTGGTCAGCACCGAGACGTTAACCAGATAACGAAAGCGCTGTGCCTTAAAGTCGGCAATCAGATTGTCACGTTCGGGGCCAGGCGTATCGCCGGTGATCAGTGCCACGTCGTCAGCGGGCAGCAGCCCGGCGATCTCTCTGGCGTGCCCGACGGTGGCGGCAAATATCATCACCCCTTTGCGCGTCAGGGCGAACTCTTCGATTTGACTGATGATGTGCGGGGTAATGCGCTGCTGTTTTTTCAGTTCCTGATTGAGATCGGCCTCGCTGAAAAGCCCGTTACTTTGCGCCTGCAGTCGGCTGAAGTCGTATTGCACCACGGGCATATCCAGCCGCTCGGGCGGCGTCAGGTAACCGTGTTTTATCATATAACGCAGCGGAAGCTCGTAGATACAGTCGCTGAACAGCGCCTTCTCATCGCCACGCACCATACCGTGATAATGAAAACGGTAGATCCACCCCTTACCCAGGCGAAACGGCGTGGCCGTCAGGCCCAGCAGACGTAAGTGGGGGTTCACCGTTTTCAGATGGGTGAGAATTTGCTGATACTGGCTGTCGTCGTCATCGCTGATACGGTGGCACTCGTCGACAATCAGTAACGAAAACTCCCGGCTGAACTGGTCGAGATTACGCGCAACCGACTGCACGCTGCCGAACACCACTTTGCCGTGGTGCTCCTTGCGCTTTAGCCCGGCGGCAAAAATGTCGGCCTCCAGCCCGAGCGCGCAATATTTAGCATGGTTTTGTGCGACAAGCTCTTTGACGTGCGCCAGCACCAGCACGCGACCACGGGCGAGCCTCGCCAGCTCGGCGATCACCAGGCTTTTTCCGGCACCGGTCGGCAGCACGATGGCGGCGGGGGTGGTGTGATGGCGAAACCAGGCAAGCGTGGCGTCGACGGCTTCCTGTTGATAGGGGCGAAGTGTAAAGGTCATGAGATCCCGGTTTAGTTATTTCGCGGATAGTATGCCACGAAACTTTTTCCCTTGAGTGGTGCAGCCAGACCATTATACTGAACCGCTCTTGACTGCTTCTTTTTTCGGACAGGTTGTCCGACTCCCGGCACCATTAAGGCTAAAAATACTTCATGCGACTTGATAAGTTTATCGCTCAGCAACTCGGCGTAAGCCGCGCTATTGCCGGGCGTGAAATCCGCGCCAGCCGCGTTACCGTGGACGGTGATATTGTGAAAGACAGCGCTTTCAAACTCCAGCCTGAACATCAGGTTGAGTATGATGGCAACCCGCTAACCCAGCAGACCGGCCCACGCTATTTTATGCTGAATAAACCGGAAGGCTACGTCTGCTCAACGGACGACCCGGATCATCCGACGGTGCTCTATTTCCTGGACGAGCCCGTGGCGCACAAGCTGCATGCGGCAGGCCGTCTTGATATCGACACCACCGGTCTGGTTCTGATGACCGATGATGGTCAATGGTCGCACCGTATTACCTCTCCGCGTCATCACTGTGAGAAGACCTATCGGGTGACGCTGGAGTCTCCGGTGTCTGATGACACGGCAGAGCACTTCGCCAAAGGCGTTCAGCTGCATAATGAAAAAGATCTCACCAAACCGGCAGTGCTGGAGATCATTACGCCAACGGACGTGCGTCTGACCATCAGCGAAGGCCGTTACCATCAGGTGAAACGGATGTTCGCGGCCGTGGGGAACCACGTGACAGGCCTGCACCGCGAGCGTATTGGCGCCATCGCGCTTGACCCGGCGCTTGAGCCCGGCGAATACCGTCCGTTAACGGAAGAAGAGATTGCCAGCGTTGGACTGCCTTCACGCTAATTTCAGGAGAACCCTGTGACCACCAGGCCACACTCGTCGTTCAAAATTGTCTTCATCCTTGGCCTGCTGGCGATGCTGATGCCGCTGTCCATCGATATGTATCTGCCCGCGTTGCCGGTGATTTCCGCGCAGTTTGGCGTACCGGCGGGCAGCGCGCAAATGACCCTCAGCACCTATATTCTGGGGTTTGCCATCGGTCAGCTGCTGTATGGTCCGATGGCTGACAGCCTCGGGCGCAAGCCGGTGATCCTCGGCGGGACGCTGGTGTTTGCCGGCGCGGCGGTGGCCTGCGCGCTGGCACAGACCATCGAACATCTGATCGTCATGCGCTTTTTCCACGGGCTGGCCGCCGCCGCAGCCAGCGTGGTCATTAACGCCCTGATGCGTGATGTCTACCCGAAAGAAGAGTTCTCGCGCATGATGTCGTTTGTGATGCTGGTGACGACGATTGCGCCGCTGGTGGCCCCGATGGCGGGTGGGGCGGTGCTGGTGTGGTTCAGCTGGCATGCGATTTTCTGGATCCTGGCGATAGCCGCATTGCTGGCTTCGGCCATGATCTTCTTCTTTATTGATGAAACGTTGCCCGTCGCGCGGCGGCAGAAGTTTCACATCCGCACCACGATGGGCAACTTTGCCTCGCTGTTTCGCCATAAGCGTGTGCTGAGCTATATGCTGGCGAGCGGCTTCAGCTTTGCCGGCATGTTCTCTTTTCTCAGCGCCGGGCCGTTTGTCTATATCGAGCTGAATCACGTTTTGCCGCAGCACTTTGGTTACTACTTTGCGCTGAATATTGTGTTCCTGATTATCATGACCATCATTAACAGCCGCTTTGTCCGCCGGATCGGGGCGCTGAATATGTTCCGCACCGGGTTGTGGATCCAGTTTGTTGTGGCGTTGTGGCTGGTGGTGAGCGCATTCCTGGGGATCGGTTTTTGGGCGCTGGTGGTCGGTGTGGCAGCCTTCGTTGGCTGTGTATCAATGGTTTCATCGAATGCGATGGCGGTGATCCTCGATGAGTTCCCGCATATGGCGGGGACGGCATCTTCGCTGGCGGGAACCTTCCGCTTTGGTATTGGTGCCGTTGTTGGTGCGTTGCTTTCGATGGCAACCTTCAACACCGCCTGGCCGATGCTGTGGGCCATCGCGTTTTGCGCCACCAGCTCCATTCTCTTCTGTCTGTATGCCAGCCGACCGCGTAAGGCGGCCTGCTGACCCAGTGAAAAGGCCCGTAGCGGGCCTTTTTGTTGATGCATGTCAACCAAACTCGCCGTTCAGCTTTTCCGTCTTTGTTTCTTTTATGTAAAATCTATTTATGTAAAAAGTCACATCATTGTATTTAAAAAGGTTGAGTTAGATCGCAGAAACGGGTACATATAGCGCCGACGCGAACCTGTAGCTCAGCTAAAAAAGCCCTGATAAATAACACGCTAATGCCCGCAGACTGCGGCTGTAAGCGTTTTCTACGCAAAAACAGGGCAGGTTAGCGTTGATGTGTTACTATGAATGTAAATAAATTGTGAAGTAATTTTGCTTCCGGGGAACGAACGTGAATACATTACAACTTTCCATTGTCCATCGCTTGCCCCAGAGCTATCGCTGGTCGGCAGGTTTTGCTGGTTCGAAAGTTGAACCGATTCCGCAAAATAGCGCGACCAGTGAAAATTGCCTGGTGGCGTTGAAATTACTGAGCCCGGGCGATGAGAATGCCTGGCCGGTGATGGAGCGTTTAAGTCAGGCGCTGTCGGATATCGAAGTGGACAGTTCGGTCCTCGAATGCGAAGGCGAGCCGTGCCTGTTTGTGAAAAGCCAGGACGAATTCGCCGCGACCTGCCGCCTGAAGAACTTTGGCGTAGCGATCGCGGAACCTTTCTCCGGTCAATATCCTTTCTGAGCGCTAGTCTGATGTTAACAGCTGACGAGTGTAGTGCTGCGTCGGCGCGGCAAACAGACGCTGGCATTCACCCTGCTCGACCACTTCCCCCTGTCGCAACACAATCACCTGGTGGCATAGCGCCCGCACGACCTGCAGATCATGGCTGATAAAAATATAGGCCAGCCGGTGCTTCTCCTGCAGTCCTTTTAGCAGCGCCAGGATTTGCGCCTGCACGGTTCTGTCCAGCGATGAGGTGGGTTCATCCAGAATAATCAGCTGCGGTTTCAGGATCAGCGCCCGGGCAATGGCGATACGCTGACGCTGACCGCCCGAGAACTCTGCCGGATAGCGGTGCCGGGCTTCAGGATCGAGGCCGACCTCCTGCAGGGTCCTGATGACCTCTTCTTCACGCTGCGCGGCGCTCAGTGCCGGGCGATGAACGCGTAACCCCTCTTCGACGATCTGCAGAATACTGAGCCGCGGGTTGAGCGAGGAGTTGGGATCCTGGAAAACGACCTGCATCCCTGGGCGTACGGGCAGCATCTGGCGGCGGTTTTTACCGTGCAGCGCCATTCCGTCAAAAAGAATTTGGCCCTCAGAGGCAATTAATCGCAGCAGCGCCAGACCGGTGGTGCTTTTCCCCGAGCCGGATTCGCCAACCAGCCCCAGTGACTCGCCGGGACGCAGCGAGAAGTTGATATCGTTCAGTACCCTGTTAGTGCCAACCACGCGACGTAACAGACCTTTGCGGATCGGAAACGCAACGCCAAGTCCTGTGACCGTCAGCAGCGGTGCTGCACCTGCATCCAGGGGCACCGGGTCGCCGGAGGGTTCACTGTCGAGCAGGCGACGGGTGTAAGGGTGCTGCGGGGCATGCAGCAGCGCACCGGCGGCGTTCTGCTCGACGCAGCGCCCGTTTTGCATCACGGCGACGGTATCGGCCAGCTTTCTCACGATGTTGAGATTATGGGTGATAAACAGCAGGCTCATGTTCAGTTCGTCCCGCAGCTCCCGGAGTAGCTGCAGGATCTGCGCCTGCACCGTGACATCCAGCGCCGTGGTGGGTTCATCGGCAATCAGTAATTCAGGGCGCGTCAGCAACGCCATCGCAATCATCACCCGCTGGCGCTCCCCGCCCGAAAGCTGATGCGGAAAATCACCCAGTCGGCTGGCGGCGTGGCGAATACCGGTCCGTTCCAGGCAGTCGAGGATTTCGCCGCGGGCGGCTTCTTTACGCATTCCCCGGTGCAGGGAGAGCACTTCGTAGAGTTGCTTTTCCAGCGTATGCAGCGGGTTAAGCGACGCCATCGGCTCCTGGAAGATCATGGCGATCTTATTGCCGCAGATGCCGCGCAGCGTCTGTTCGTCGGCGTGCAGCAGCGAACGGCCGTGGAACAGGATGTCCCCCTGCGGGTAACTCACCGGCGGGGCAGGAAGCAGGCGTAAAACTGACAGCGCTGAGACGCTTTTGCCGGAGCCCGATTCTCCTACCAGCGCCAGCGTTTCACCTGCATCCAGCTGCAGGGAGAGGGCATTGACCACCGTTCGCGTTGTGCCCTGCGCTGAAAAGGCAATCGACAGATTATCGATACTGAGCAGAGGTTGCGTCATTTATACCGCCTTATTTGGATCAAAAGCGTCGCGTACCGCTTCGCCAATAAAAATCAGCAGCGACAGCAGTACCGCCACTGACAGAAAGGCGGCGATACCCAGCCACGGTGCCTGCAGATTATTTTTTCCCTGCAGCAGCAGCTCACCGAGCGACGGGGAACCGAGCGGTAAACCGAAGCCGAGAAAATCAAGTGAGGTCAGGGTGGTAATGGAGCTGCACAGAATGAAGGGTAAAAAGGTGAGCGTGGCCACCACCGCATTGGGAAGCATGTGGCGGAAGATGATCCCGACGTCACTCACCCCCAGCACCTGGGCGGCACGGATATAGTCGAAATTCCGGGTACGTAAGAATTCTGCCCGCACCACGCCAACCAGCGCCATCCAGCCGAATAGCACGGTAATCGCCAGCAGCCACCAGAAGTTTGGCTGCACCACGCTTGAGAGCAGGATAATCAAAAACAGCGTTGGCATACCGGACCACACTTCAATCACCCGCTGGCCCCAGAGGTCGATTTTACCGCCGTAATAGCCCTGAACCGCGC
>JAFACP010000209.1 GCA_023425455.1 Pseudomonadota bacterium
GCCTGGCGTCGTGCCGAAACCGACGCCGTGCCGATGGTGCTCGAGCAGGCGCGTCTGCCGGACGCGATTGCCGCCCAGGCCCACAGCCTGGCGTATCAGTTAGCCGAAAAACTGCGCAACCAGAAAACCGCCAGCGGCCGCGCCGGAATGGTTCAGAGCCTGCTGCAGGAGTTTTCCCTCTCCTCACAGGAGGGCGTCGCGCTGATGTGTCTGGCGGAGGCCCTGCTGCGTATCCCGGACAAAGCCACCCGCGATGCGCTGATCCGCGACAAGATCAGCAACGGGAACTGGCAGTCACACATTGGCCGCAGCCCGTCGCTGTTTGTTAACGCCGCCACCTGGGGTCTGCTGTTTACCGGCAGGCTGGTCTCAACCCACAACGAAGCCAATCTCTCCCGTTCGCTGAATCGCATTATCGGCAAGAGCGGCGAGCCGCTGATCCGCAAGGGCGTGGACATGGCGATGCGCCTGATGGGCGAACAGTTTGTCACCGGGGAAACCATCGCTGAAGCGCTGGCCAACGCCCGCAAGCTGGAAGATAAGGGTTTCCGTTACTCCTACGATATGCTGGGTGAAGCCGCCCTCACCGCCGCCGATGCGCAGGCCTATATGGTCTCTTATCAACAGGCGATCCACGCCATCGGCAAAGCGTCCAACGGGCGCGGCATTTATGAAGGCCCGGGCATTTCGATCAAGCTTTCTGCCCTGCATCCGCGCTACAGCCGCGCGCAGTACGACCGGGTGATGGAAGAGCTTTATCCCCGTCTGAAGTCCCTGACCCTGCTGGCACGTCAGTACGATATCGGGCTCAACATTGATGCCGAAGAGGCCGACCGTCTGGAGATCTCCCTCGATCTGCTGGAGAAGCTGTGCTTTGAGCCGGAGCTGGCGGGCTGGAACGGCATTGGTTTTGTTATTCAGGCCTATCAGAAACGCTGCCCGTTCGTGATTGACTACCTGATTGACCTTGCCACCCGCAGCCGTCGCCGTCTGATGATCCGTCTGGTGAAAGGCGCCTACTGGGACAGCGAAATCAAACGCGCGCAGATGGACGGTCTGGAAGGTTATCCGGTCTATACCCGTAAGGTGTACACCGACGTCTCCTACCTCGCCTGCGCGAAAAAACTGCTCAGCGTGCCGAACCTGATCTACCCGCAGTTCGCAACGCACAACGCCCATACGCTGGCGGCAATCTACAGCCTGGCCGGGCAAAACTACTATCCGGGCCAGTATGAGTTCCAGTGTCTGCACGGCATGGGTGAGCCGCTGTACGAGCAGGTCACCGGGAAAGTGGCGGAGGGCAAACTGAACCGTCCGTGCCGTATTTACGCGCCGGTGGGCACCCATGAAACCCTGCTGGCCTATCTGGTGCGTCGTCTGCTGGAAAACGGCGCAAACACCTCCTTCGTCAACCGGATCGCTGACACCACCCTGCCGCTCGACGAACTGGTTGCCGACCCGGTGCAGGCGGTGGAAAAAATGGCGGCGCAGGAAGGCCAGCTGGGTCTGCCGCATCCGAAAATCGCCCTGCCGCGCGAGCTGTACGGTGCCGGACGCGTCAACTCATCGGGGCTGGATCTGGCGAACGAACACCGTCTGGCATCGCTCTCTTCGGCGCTGCTCAACAGCGCCCTGCAGAAGTGGCAGGCCAAACCGATCCTTGAGCAGGCCGTGGCTGACGGCGAAATGCAGCCGGTGATTAACCCGGCCGAGCCAAAAGATATCGTCGGCTTTGTGCGCGAAGCGACGGAACAAGAGGTTGAGCTGGCGCTCGACAGCGCGGTCAACAACGCGCCAATCTGGTTTGCCACCCCGCCGCAGGAGCGTGCCGCCATTCTCGAACGCGCGGCGGTGCTGATGGAAGATCAGATGCAGTCGCTGATTGGCGTTCTGGTGCGCGAAGCGGGTAAAACCTTCAGTAACGCCATCGCGGAAGTGCGTGAGGCGGTCGATTTCCTGCACTATTACGCAGGCCAGGTGCGGGATGATTTCGACAACGAGACGCACCGCCCGCTCGGCCCGGTGGTCTGTATCAGCCCGTGGAACTTCCCGCTGGCGATCTTTACCGGTCAGATTGCCGCTGCACTTGCCGCAGGTAACAGCGTGCTGGCCAAACCGGCGGAGCAAACCCCGCTGATTGCCGCTCAGGGGATCGCGATTCTGCTGGAAGCGGGTGTCCCGGCAGGCGTGGTACAACTGCTGCCAGGCCGGGGCGAAACGGTTGGCGCGAAGCTGACCTCCGATAGCCGCGTACGCGGGGTGATGTTCACCGGCTCCACCGAGGTCGCGACCTTGCTGCAGCGCAACATTGCCACCCGTCTGGATGCGCAGGGTCGCCCGACGCCGCTGGTGGCGGAAACCGGCGGGATGAACGCGATGATCGTCGACTCCTCCGCCCTGACCGAGCAGGTGGTGGTCGACGTGCTGGCCTCTGCTTTCGACAGCGCCGGTCAACGCTGTTCCGCCCTGCGCGTGCTGTGCCTGCAGGATGATATAGCCGACCACACCCTGAAGATGCTGCGCGGTGCGATGGCCGAATGCCGGATGGGCAACCCGGGCCGCCTCACCACCGATATCGGACCGGTTATCGACGCGGAAGCCAAAGGGAATATCGAAAACCACATTCAGGTAATGCGCGCCAAAGGCCGTCCGGTCTTCCAGGCGGTGCGCGAAAACAGTGAAGATGCCCGCGAATGGCAAACCGGCACCTTCGTGCCGCCGACGCTGATTGAGCTGGCAAGCTTCGACGAGCTGAAAAAAGAGGTCTTCGGCCCGGTTCTGCACGTGGTGCGTTACCAGCGCAACGCGCTGCATGAGCTGGTCGGCCAGATCAATGCCTCCGGCTACGGCCTGACGCTGGGGGTGCATACCCGCATCGATGAAACCATCGCCCAGGTCACCGGCAGCGCCAAAGTGGGCAACCTGTACGTGAACCGCAATATGGTGGGCGCCGTCGTCGGCGTGCAGCCGTTCGGCGGTGAAGGCTTATCCGGAACCGGTCCGAAAGCGGGCGGTCCGCTGTACCTGTATCGTCTGCTGGCGAACCGTCCGGAGAATGCGCTGGGCGTCACCCTTGCGCGTCAGGATGCGGAACGTCCGGTGGATGCGCAGTTGAAAACGGTGCTGACGCAGCCGCTGAGCGCGCTGATCGACTGGGCGGAAAAACGTCCTGAACTGCGCGCCCTCTGCCAGCAGTATGGCGAACTGGCGCAGGCCGGCACCCAGCGTCTTCTGCCTGGCCCTACCGGCGAGCGCAACACCTGGACGTTAATGCCGCGCGAGCGGGTGCTGTGCGTGGCCGACAATGAGCAGGACGCGCTGATTCAGCTGGCCGCCGCCACCGCCACCGGCTGCGAAGTGCTGTGGACGGAAGACGCCCTGCACCGCGACCTGGCGAAACAGCTGCCGAAGGCGGTCTCCGCGCGCATTCGCTTTGCCAAAGCCGACACCCTGCTCGCCCAGCCGTTTGACGCCGTCATCTATCATGGCGACTCCGATCAGCTGCGCGAACTGTGCGAACAGGTTGCCTCGCGCAGCGGCGCAATCATCTCGGTTCAGGGCTTCGCCCGCGGTGAAACCAACCTGCTGCTGGAACGTTTGTACGTCGAGCGCTCGTTGAGCGTCAACACCGCCGCGGCCGGGGGTAACGCAAGCCTGATGACCATCGGTTAATGCTATGCTGATAAGGCTCCAGAGACGGAGCCTTATTTATTGGGAGAAGTATGAAACAGTATCTCATTGCGGGCGCAGCACTGCTGCTGAGCACCAGCGCACTGGCTGACGAGTGCGCCGGCGCCAGCACACAAACTGACCTCAACACCTGCACGGCACAGCAGTACCAGGCCGCCGATCACAAGCTCAACCAGACTTATCAGGCCGCCGTTAAACGTGCGCCAGCGCCGCAGCGCGAACTGCTGAAAAAGGCGCAGCAGGCGTGGATAGCCCTGCGCGACGCCGATTGCGCGTTTATCGCCTCCGGCAGCGAAGGCGGCAGCATTCAGCCGACGCTCGTCAACCAGTGTCTGGCCGATAAAACCGTGGAGCGTGAGGCTTTTCTCGCCTCGCTGCTGCAGTGCGAAGAGGGCGACCTGAGCTGCCCGCTTCCAGCGGCGAATTAACGCACGCGGATCCCTTCGATAATCATCCGCTGCACGTTTTCCAGCGTGCTGCGGAAAAAGGTTTCATCCTGCAGCGTTTTACCGGTGACCGCCTCAACCTGGGCCGCAAAATCAGCGTAATGCTGCGTGGCGGCCCAAATCATAAAGATCAGATGATGTGGCTCAACCGGCGCGAGTTTTCCGCTGGCCACCCAGCCGGCGATGATCGCTGATTTATCGTCCACCAGCTGCTTTAAATCGCCGGTCAGCTCGGCCTTCAGCAGCGGCGCGCCCTGCAGCATCTCAAGGCAAAACAGCCTTGAGGCCTGCGGATAATCGCGGGATACCTCAAGCTTGAGGCGGATGTACTCCTCGATCGCCACCAGCGGCGTGAACTCTTCACGAAAGGCCTTCAGCGGCGCCAGCCAGATATCGAGGATCTGCTGGAGCACCGCGACATAGAGCACCTCTTTTGACGGGTAGTAGTAGAGCAGATTGGTTTTGGAGACTCCCGCCTGCTCCGCGACTTGCTCCAGCCGCGTGCCGTGGATACCAAACTGCGAAAACGTCTCCAGCGCCGCGCTCAAAATAGCCTGCTTCTTGGCACTGACCGCCTGCGAACGTTTACCGGCCGTTTTCACTGCGCCTTGTGTCATACCCGCTCTCCTTATTTTGCGTTGCCAACAGCATAGCAAAACCCCTGACTTACCACGACATTCTGCACCGCCATCGCGCATGAGCGCCTGATTTTTGTGCACTATTTTTGACCTTTTGGTCCACATTTATACGTTTCATTTCGCCAACCAAAAGTTAACACGTTAATAACAAAGCCATTTTCAAAACTGGCATTGCGTTTGCAAAACTGCCTTCACGAGGCTGAACAGGATATGCAGGATGCAGCGCCACGTCTGACTTTCACCCCTGACACAGATGAAGAGAGGTTCGTGATGAAAATTGGCGTATTCGTACCTATCGGCAACAACGGCTGGCTCATCTCGACGACCGCCCCGCAATACATGCCAACCTTTGAGCTGAATAAAGCCATCGTACAGAAGGCGGAGCATTACCATTTCGATTTTGCCCTGTCGATGATCAAACTGCGCGGTTTCGGCGGGAAAACCGAATTCTGGGATCACAACCTGGAGTCTTTCACCCTGATGGCGGGGCTGGCGGCGGTGACGTCGCGTATCCAGATCTACGCCACCGCAGCCACGCTCACCCTGCCGCCGGCGATTGTCGCCCGTATGGCATCGACTATTGACACCATCTCCGGTGGTCGCTTTGGCGTAAACCTGGTGACCGGCTGGCAAAAACCGGAATACGAGCAGATGGGGCTCTGGCCTGGCGATGACTATTTCTCCCGCCGCTATGACTATCTGACCGAGTATGTTCAGGTGCTGCGCGATCTGTGGGGAACCGGCAAGAGCGATTTTAAGGGCGACTATTTCACCATGAACGACTGCCGCGTCAGCCCGCAGCCCTCTGCGCCTGTGAAGGTGATCTGCGCCGGGCAGAGCGACGCCGGGATGGAATTTTCAGCGAAGTACGCGGACTTCAACTTCTGCTTTGGCAAAGGCGTCAACACGCCGGCCGCGTTTGCACCCACCGCTGCGCGCATGAAAGAGGCGGCAGAGAAAACCGGCCGCGATGTGGGTTCGTATGTGCTGTTCATGGTGATTGCCGACGAGAGCGACGAGGCCGCCCGCGCCAAATGGGAGTGCTACAAGGCCGGTGCCGATGATGAGGCGCTGAGCTGGCTTACCGAACAGAGCCAGAAAGATACCCGCTCCGGCCCGGACACCAACGTCCGCCAGATGGCTGACCCGACCTCCGCCGTCAACATCAATATGGGCACGCTGGTCGGCTCTTATGCCAGCGTCGCCAGAATGCTTGATGAGGTTGCCACGGTGCCGGGCACCGAAGGGGTGCTGCTCACCTTTGACGATTTCCTGACCGGGGTTGAAACCTTCGGCGAGCGTATTCAGCCGCTGATGCAGTGTCGCACCCATATTCCCGCTGTCACCAGGGAGGTCGCGTAATGACAACGCTTGATGCACGCCCGGAAGCGATCGCCTTTGATCCGCAGCACAGCGCCCTGATTGTGGTCGATATGCAAAACGCCTATGCAAGCCAGGGAGGCTATCTCGATCTGGCGGGTTTTGATGTCTCCGCCACCAGACCGGTTATCGAGAATATCAAAATCGCCGTGGCCGCGGCGCGCGCCGCCGGCATGTTGATTATCTGGTTCCAGAACGGCTGGGACGATCGCTACGTCGAAGCCGGGGGGCCGGGCTCCCCCAATTACCACAAATCCAATGCGCTGAAGACCATGCGTAAACAGCCTGAGCTGCAGGGTAAGCTGCTGGCAAAAGGCGGCTGGGATTATCAGCTGGTGGACGAGCTGGTGCCGGAAGCGGGCGATATCGTGCTGCCAAAACCCCGCTACAGCGGTTTTTTCAATACGCCGCTCGATAGCCTGCTGCGCAGCCGCGGCATCCGCCATCTGATTTTCACCGGCATCGCCACCAACGTCTGCGTGGAATCGACCCTGCGCGACGGCTTTTTCCTGGAGTACTTCGGCATTGTGCTGGCCGACGCCACCCATCAGGCCGGGCCCGCGTTCGCCCAGCAGGCGGCGCTGTTCAATATCGAAACCTTTTTTGGCTGGGTCAGTAACGTCGCCGACTTCTGCGACGCCCTCACCCCGCCTTCATTCGCCCGTATCGCCTGAGGAGAGAGACCATGCCGAAATCCGTGATTATGCCACCGGGCACCAGCACCCCCATCGCCCCGTTTGTCCCCGGCACCCTTGCCGATGGCGTGGTGTATGTCTCCGGCACGCTGCCGTTTGATAAGCAAAATAACGTGGTCTATCCCAATGACCCAAAGGCGCAAACCCGCCACGTGCTGGAGAGGATCAAAAGCGTTATCGAAACGGCGGGTGGCAGCATGGAGGATGTGACCTTCAACAGCATCTTTATCACCGACTGGAAAAACTACGCCGCGATTAACGAAATTTATGCGGAGTTCTTCCCCGGCGATAAACCGGCGCGATTCTGTATTCAGTGCGGGCTGGTGAAGCCTGAGGCGCTGGTTGAGATCGCCACCATCGCGCACGTCGCTAAGTGAGGACGCCGTGAAGATCTCGCTTTCACCGCCCCCCTTTGAGGGCGCGCCGGTGGTGGTGCTGATTGCCGGGCTCGGCGGCGGCGGTAGCTACTGGCTGCCGCAGCTGGCGGTGCTGGAGCAGGAGTACCAGGTCGTCTGCTACGACCAGCGCGGCACGGGCAATAACCCCGATACGCTACCGGAAGGCTATAGCCTTGCGCAGATGGCGCAGGAGCTCTCCCTGGCGCTGGCGGCGGCG
The DNA here is from genome assembly GCA_023425455.1 of Pseudomonadota bacterium. GTDB lineage: Bacteria > Pseudomonadota > Gammaproteobacteria > Enterobacterales > Enterobacteriaceae > Enterobacter. The sequence continues at coordinate 7,465 of JAFACP010000209.1, forward strand.
GGGATCTCCCGCTACTGCGTGGTGGGCCACGCCCTCGGCGCCCTGATCGGGCTGCAGCTGGCGCTGGATCATCCCGATGCGCTGACCGCCCTGGTCAGCGTTAACGGTTGGCTCAGCCTGAACGCCCATACCCGACACTGTTTTCAGATCCGCGAACGTCTGCTGCATGCCGGCGGCGCGCAGGCGTGGGTGGAAGCCCAGCCGCTGTTTCTCTACCCGGCGGAGTGGATGGCCACCCGCGCGCCGAGAATGGAGGCAGAAGCGTCGCTGGCGCTGGCCCATTTCCAGGGCAAAACCAACCTGCTGCGACGCCTGAACGCGCTCAGGCAGGCCAACTTCAGCCGTGACGCTTCACGTATTCGCTGCCCGGTACAGCTCATCTGCTCCGCTGACGACATGCTGGTGCCAGCGCTCTGTTCGTCTGAACTGCAGGCGGCGCTTCCCGGCAGTCAGAAAGCGGTGATGGGCCACGGCGGCCACGCCTGCAACGTGACCGATCCCGACACCTTCAACACGCTGCTGCTGAACGGGCTCGCCAGCCTGCTGCACCGGCACGAAACGGCGTTCTAAGGAGCCATCATGAGCGAAGCCATTAATCCCACCGCGCGCGACACCCTCTTCAGCGGGGCGCGCACCCATAACGGCTGGCTGGACCTGCCGGTCAGCGACGACACCTTACGCGAAATCTATGCGCTGATGAAATGGGGACCCACTTCCGCCAACTGCTCGCCGGCGCGCATCGTCTTCGTGCGCAGCCCGGAAGGCAAAGCGAGGCTACGCCCGGCGCTCTCAGGTGGCAATCTGGAAAAAACCCTCTCCGCGCCGGTCACGGCGATTGTGGCCTGGGACTGCGAGTTCTATGAGCAGCTGCCCACCCTTTTTCCCCACGGCGACG
>JAFACP010000473.1 GCA_023425455.1 Pseudomonadota bacterium
GCCGTCGCTGGTGACCAGCTCCACTTTCGCTTTCCCGTTTTCCTGTTTCAGCGTGCCGTTTGCCAGTTCTTGTTTCAGACGCAGGAAATCGTTGCTGGACTGAGTAACGTCAACATAGATAGGGTCCAGCTGCTGCACGGTGGCAAGCGCAGTGGTCTGCCCGTTCTGCACCAGCGCCCCTTCCGTGACGGAAGATTTGCCAATACGGCCGCTGATCGGGGAGGTCACTTTGGTATAGGCGAGGTTGATTCGCGCCGTTTCCACCGCCGCTTTCGCCGCCACTACCGCGGCGTTCGCTTGTTGCGCATCGGCAAGGGCCGTATCGTAATCCTGTTGGCTGATATAACGGGTGCCAAGCAGTTTCTTATAACGATTCAACGTCAGCTGGGCGATTTTGGCTGCCGCGTCTGCCTTTGCCAGATCGCCTTTCGCACTTTCATACGCAGCCTGGTAAGTCGCAGGATCAATCTGATACAGAGATACACCCGCCTCAACGTCACCACCCTCGGTGAAGTTACGCTTCAGGATAATGCCGCTCACTTGAGGACGAACTTCCGCAACGCGGTAAGCGCTGGTACGGCCGGGTAATTCTGTTGTTATCTGGAGAGGTTCAGATTTGAGCGTTACGACGCCAACTTCCGGCATCTGCTGCGCTCCCTGTTGAGCCTGTTTGTCGTCACATCCTGTAAGCGCTAAGCTGCCTGAGAGCATCAGAACGACCGCCAGAGGCGTTAACCCTCTGTTTTTGTTCATATATAAACCTCGAGTGTCCGATTTCAAATTGATCAATGGTTCTGAGTCTAAAAACCCATTGCTGCGTTTATATTATCGTCGTGCTATGGTACATACATTCACAAATGTATGTAAATCTGACTCCTGTAAATTCATCGACGTATGGCACGAAAAACCAAACAACAAGCGCTGGAAACGCGTCAACACATACTGGATGTTGCTATGCGTCTGTTCTCACAGCAGGGCGTTTCGTCGACCTCGCTAGCTCAGATTGCTCAGGCCGCAGGAGTCACGCGGGGAGCGATTTACTGGCATTTCAAAGACAAGTCAGATCTGTTTAGTGAAATATGGCAACTGTCAGAATCCAGTATTAGCGATCTAGAAACTGAGTATCGGGCAAAATTCCCGGACGATCCACTCTCAGTATTACGAGAAATCTTAGTATATATCCTTGAAACCACAGTCGTTGAAGAACGTCGTCGGTTAATGATGGAAATCATTTTCCACAAATGCGAATTTGTGGGGGAAATGGCGGTCGTTCAGCAGGCGCAGCGGAGCCTGTGTCTGGAGAGCTATGACCGCATAGAACAGACATTAAAGCAATGCATTGATGCCAAAATGTTGCCGGCGAATCTCCTTACCCGCCGGGCGGCTGTGCTGATGCGCAGCTACATTTCGGGCCTGATGGAGAACTGGCTTTTCGCGCCGCAGTCGTTTGACCTGAGGCAGGAAGCGCGCAGCTACGTGGCGATTCTGCTGGAGATGTGCCAGTTTTGTCCGACGCTTCGCGAGCCGGTCTCTCCGCTACCGGCCTGAACCACGCCAGGAATTCTCCAGGAGGTCGCTGCTGACGCTATTCTGCTTCAGGCGGGCGTGATATCCTGCACGCCGGACTATTTTCGGTCATTCTCTCACATCATATTCATGACTATGCTGCACATCAAACGCTCGCAACATCCTGTTCTTGCAGTTATTTTTTCTATGCTGTTTTTTATCGCGGCGGCACCTCTATCCTATGCTCGCGCGGAAAACGCCAGCGAGATCCCGCCGCGCGCCGATGTTCAGTCGCAGCTTGATGCCCTTAACAAGCAAAAAGATCTCTCCGCGCAGGATAAGCTGGTACAGCAGGATCTGGCGGAAACCCTCGATAACATTGATAAAACTGAGCGCGTAAAAGCCGAAACGGCGCAGCTTCGTCAGAAGGTGGCGCAGGCGCCGGTGAACATGCGTAAAGCGACAGAGGCGCTGGCTGCGCTGAGCGATGTCGATAACGATGATGAAACCCGTAAAACGCTGGCCACCCTCTCTTTGCGTCAGCTGGAGTCCCGCGTCACACAATTGCTGGACGACCTGCAAACCGCCCAGTCCGATCTCGCCACCTACAACAGCCAGCTGGTCTCTTTGCAAACGCAGCCGGAGCGCGTGCAAAACGCGATGTATTCCGCCTCTCAGCAGCTGCAGCAAATCCGTAACCGCCTGAACGGTACCACGGTGGGGGAAGGGGCGCTTCGGCCAACGCAGCAGACGCAGCTGTTGTCTCAGCAGGCATTGCTGAATGCGCAAATTGAGCAGCAGCGTAAGAGTCTGGAAGGGAATACGGTGCTGCAGGACGCGCTGCAAAAACAGCGCGATTACGTGACGGCCAACATTAACCGCCTTGAGCACCAGCTTCAGCTGCTGCAGGAGGCGGTCAACAGCAAGCGCTTAACCCTGACGGAGAAAACGGCTCAGGAGGCGGTTTCGCCGGACGAAACCGCCCGTATCCAGGCGAATCCTCTGGTGAAGCAGGAGCTGGACGTTAACCATCAGCTGAGCCAGCGCCTGATTCAGGCGACGGAAAACGGTAACGCGCTGGTTCAGCAAAATATCAAAGTCAAAAACTGGCTGGATCGCGCGCTGCAGGCCGAGCGCAACATCAAAGAGCAGATTGCGGTACTCAAAGGCAGCCTGCTGCTGTCGCGTATTCTGTACCAGCAGCAGCAGACGCTTCCCTCCGCCGACGAACTGGAAGATATGACCAACCGCATTGCCGATTTACGTCTGGAGCAATTTGACGTCAACCAGCAGCGCGATGCGCTTTTCCAGAGCGATGCCTTCGTCGCCAAAGTGGAGGAGGGCCATTCTGGCGAGGTGAACGATGAGGTTCACGATGCGTTGCTGCAGGTGGTGGACATGCGGCGTGAACTGCTCGATCAGCTCAACAAACAGCTGGGCAACCAGCTGATGATGGCGATTAATCTGCAGATCAACCAGCAGCAGCTGGTCAGCGTCTCGAAGAGTCTGCAGGAGATTTTGACCCAGCAGATCTTCTGGGTAAACAGCAACAAGCCGATGGACTGGGACTGGATTAAATCCTTCCCTGAGGCGCTGAAATCGCAGTTCAGGAGCATCAAAATCACCGTCAACTGGGAGAAGGCCTGGCCTGCGGTGGCGGTGGCGTTCCTGGCGGGATTACCGCTGCTGTTGATTGCCGGCTTAATTCGCTGGCGTCTGAGCTGGCTTAAACAGTATCAGGCGAAGCTGGCCAATGAAGTGGGGCAGTTGCGTAACGACAGCCAACTGCACACGCCAAAAGCGATCCTGATCGATTTGATCCGCGCATTACCCGTTTGCCTGCTTATTCTGGCGACAGGTTTGATCCTGCTGACGATGCAGTTCAACTTCAGCGATCTGCTGTGGGCATTCAGTAAACAACTGGCGCTGTTCTGGCTGGTATTTGGCGTTTGCTGGAAAGTGCTGGAAAAAGACGGCGTCGCGGTACGTCATTTTTCGATGCCAGAGAGGCTGACAAGCCACTGGCGTCGCCAGATCGTCCGCATCAGTCTGGCGCTGCTGCCGCTGCACTTCTGGTCGGTGGTTGCAGGGCTTTCGCCGCTGCACTTAATGGATGATGTGCTGGGCCAGTTGCTTATGCTGTTAAACCTGCTGCTGATTGCCGTTCTGATGTGGCCGATGTGTCGCGACAGCTGGCGTGATAAAGAGTCGCACAATATACGTCTGGCCACCGTCACTGTGCTGGCTGTGATCCCGCTGGCGCTGATGGTGCTGACGGCAACCGGTTATTTCTATACCACGCTGCGTCTGGCGGGCCGCTGGATTGAAACGGTTTATCTGGTGATTGTCTGGAACCTGCTTTATCAGACCGTGCTGCGCGGCCTGAGCGTCGCCGCCCGGCGTATCGCCTACAGGCGCGCCATCGCCCGCCGTCAGAATCAGGTGAAAGAGGGCGCTGAAGGGGCTGAGCCGCAGGAGGAGCCGGCCATCGCGCTGGAGCAGGTGAACCAGCAGACGCTGCGCATCACCATGCTGGTGATGGTGGCGCTGTTCGGGGTGATGTTCTGGGCCATCTGGTCGGATTTAATCACCGTGTTTGCCTATCTCGACAGCGTGACGCTCTGGCAATACAGCGCCACCGAAGCCGGTGCAACGGTCATGAAGAGCGTGACCATGGGGAGCCTGCTCTTCGCGCTGGTCTCCTCGATGGTCGCCTGGGCGTTGATCCGCAACCTGCCAGGGCTGCTGGAGGTACTGGTGCTGTCGCGGCTGAAGCTGCGCCAGGGGGCGTCATACGCCATTACCACTATCCTGAACTATGTGATTATCATCGTCGGGGCAATGACCGTCTTTGGCTCGCTTGGCGTCTCGTGGGATAAACTGCAGTGGCTGGCGGCAGCGCTCTCCGTTGGTCTCGGTTTTGGTCTGCAGGAGATCTTCGGTAACTTTGTCTCGGGCCTGATCATTTTGTTCGAACGCCCGGTGCGCATCGGCGATACCGTGACGATCGGCACCTTCTCCGGCACGGTCAGCAAGATCCGTATTCGTGCGACCACCATCACCGACTTCGATCGCAAAGAGGTGATTATCCCGAATAAAGCCTTCGTAACCGAGCGGCTGATCAACTGGTCGCTGTCCGATACCGTCACCCGCGTGGTGATCCGCCTTGGGGTAGCCTACGGTTCAGATCTGGATAAGGTAAAAGAGGTGCTGCTACAGGCCGCCGCTGAACATCCAAAAGTGATGCACGATCCGGCGCCGTCGGTGTTCTTTACCACCTTTGGTGCGAGCACGCTGGATCATGAGCTGCGTTTATATGTGCGGGAGCTGCGCGATCGCAGCTTCACCGTCGATGAGCTGAACCGCGCTATCGATCGCCTGTGTCGCGAAAACGACATTAACATCGCCTTCAACCAGCTCGAAGTTCACCTGCGTAATGAGAAAGGCGATGAGCATACGGAAGTGAAGCGCGAGCTTAAAGGCGACGATCCGACGCCCGCCTAACGGCTACCGGGGGAAGGGGGAGGGCTCCCGGCCTTCACCTTCCCTGCAAAATCTCTTCGCACAATCTCCAGCGCCTTCAGCACCGTTTCGGCCGGCAGCTCATGAT